>JAPUJX010000496.1 GCA_027295975.1 Gammaproteobacteria bacterium | reverse complement strand
GGCTGGCAGGACGGGGAAAACCGCCTGCGGCTGCACAACCTGCATGGAGGTTTCGTTGCGCAACGCGACTCCGTTGATGCGGTGTTGGAAGGGGGTAACGTGCACGTAGGCGGATCATCATCTATTCTGTTGATGACTTTTCCGCCCGGCTTTCCCGTCACTTACCGAAACGGGACGATCGCCATGGGCGCCGGAGTAACCTTCACGATGGCCATGGGAGACGTAACCGTCCGCGGCAAGCTCCGTTCCCTGGAAACCCAGACGAAAACACCGCTGATAGTCGATCTCGATACGGAGTTCAGCGCCGTCGGATCCGATCTGGCAACCAGTGGCAGAACCATCGTGCATGCCGAATTAGGGTCCGGCGGCCAGTTGCTGTCCGGCAAGGGGACGTTGATGTTCGACGATATTGAGCTGGCGGCAACGTTCAGCCATGACTTCGCGGCGGGTCGCGGAACTCTGTCATCCAATCAGGAAATTACCGTCACGACCCCGCTACTGGCGGGTATATTTGAAACCTGGGCGCTTCCCTACGATGTGACGGCGGGTAAGGTCACCGCGGGGATGGATCTGGCCTGGTTTCAGGACGAGCCGATACAAGGCAAAGCCTCGTTCGTCATGGCGGAGTTGGCCGGAAACTACGAGGAATACATCTTCAACGGTGTCTCCGGAAGCCTTCTCGTTCAATTGATGGACGATGGTGTCGAACTCACGCCGGCAACTATTTCCGTCGATCGGGTAGACATCGGATTGAAACTGACCGACATAACGCTCGATGCTGCCTGGCGGGACGAAACGTTGACCGTAAAAGGCATGAAGATGCAGGTTCTGGGCGGCAGCGCATCGTTCAGTCCCATTGATATCGACATCGATGAAACCGCGTTTGAGTTCGAGGTGGAACTTACCGGGCTCAGCCTTGCCGAAGTGTTAGCGCTGGAAGGTGACGACATCAAGGGTAACGGAGTGCTGAACGGTCGGCTTCCCATACAGATAAACAAAGGCCTGGTCAGCATGACGAACGGGCAACTCGCCGCCGAGAACCCGGGTGGTACCATACGCCTGTCGACGGGTTTCGGCGCATCAACCGGGCAACTGGGCCTCGATTTTGCCATCCGGGCTTTGACCAATTTCAATTACAGCAATCTGGACGTCAACGCCGATTATGCCGAAAACGGAGATCTCACCCTCGTGGTGCACCTGCGAGGCACGAACCCCGAAGTGGAAAAAGGTCGGCCCATCGTCTACAACCTCACCATCAACGAGAACGTTCCCGTTCTGCTGGAATCGCTGCGGGCCCAACGGGCGATCATCGATCGAATCGAGAACAAAGTTTTAAACAGAAAAGGCTGAACATTATGCGGAAAATCGGATTGGTCAGGACTTCGGCCATACTTCTGGCGTTTGCCGTTCTGCTTGCATGCACACCAACCGTGAAGATTTCAACGGACGAGCCGATAACCATTAACCTGAACGTGAATATAAAACACGAAATTCTGGTCAAGGTAGACCGGGATCTCGATGACCTTTTTGACGAAGACAGCGAGTTGTTTTAGTTATGAACCGATTATTCAAGATTTTACTGCTCTCCGTGGGGCTTTTCGCTGCCGTTGCCGCTTTCCCGGCTGACATCAATACGGCCAAAAACCAGGGGTTGATAGGTGAACGGGCTGACGGTTACCTCGGAGTTGTCGACCCCTCCGCCGCGGCTGATGTCAAAACCCTGGTACGAGAAATCAACGGCAAACGCAGAGCCGAGTACGATCGCATCGCCAAGGCAAACGGGCTCACCCGGCAGGAGGTAGAATCGCTGGGCGGCAAGAAGACCATCGCCAAAACCCGGGCGGGCGGCTGGATTTACCGCACCCGCTGGGAGAAGAAGTAGCCGGAAGCAGAGTTGCTGCGCACGTCGCGCGGTTACCCGGTCCAGATGACGAGTTCGATACCGAACCACCACGGGTAACGCGCGCACCAAGGTCACTGTATACTGCTGGGCTGGATTTCCGAGGAGGCTTCTCATGCGGCATCATTCCGTCATTCTCGCGTGCCTGACCTTGTCTACGACGGCGTGGGCCCTCAACCCGAACGACCGGGTAGACAACTTCGAGTTGCTCGACCAGACCGGCGCGTCTCACGAACTCTACTACCTGTCGGACGCCAGCGCCGTTGTGCTCATGTCCCACGGCAACGGATGTAGCGCGGTGAGTGATGTCATCCCCCAATTCAAGGCGGTCCGCGCGGCCTACGAGAAGCAAGGGGTCGCATTCCTGATGATCAACTCGAACCTTGGCGACAGCCGCGAAGCGATCGCCAGAGACGCACGCGAACTCGGGATCGACACGCCAATCCTGATGGACGAAACCCAGATCATCGGCGAATCGTTGGGATTGACCCGCACCGCCGAGGTGTTGGTGATCAATACCGCCAACTGGCAACTGGCCTACAGGGGGTCGCCGAGCCAACTCGAAAACACCCTGGACAGCGTACTCAAAGGGGAACTCGTAAAGGTAGCGAAAACGGAAGCGTCCGGATGTGAGATCAATTTTCCCGAGCGGGCGCGCCGCGGCGAACATGCGCAAATATCCTACTCCGA
>JAPUJX010000495.1 GCA_027295975.1 Gammaproteobacteria bacterium | reverse complement strand
CGGCAATCTTCATGCTCGCGGCGTGTCGGTAAAACAGAACTTCCGAAAAGCCTTCAACTGGTTCAAAACCGCGGTCAAAACATCGCCAGAGGATGCCGGGATCGTCAACGAGGTCGCGTGGACGCTGACAGTTTCCGACCTCGAGGATCTGAAACGAACCCGGTATGCCCTGAAAATCATGGACGCCATGATGAACAGCGACTCCGAAGCCCAGCAGCGTCCCGAATATCTGGATACCTGGGCCGCGGCTTACGCAGCCAACGGCGACTTCGGCCGTGCCGTCACCCTCCAGCAGCAGGCGGTCGAGGTTGCGGAAACGGAAAACAAAAACGATGTGTTGGACATCCTGCGCGAGCATCTCGAGGCTTTCCAGAACGGAAAGAGCATCACCGAACAGGCTCCGTGAGTACGGTCGGTACCGTAAAAACGACGCCATCGGCTCGCGACCTGATTGCCTGCGACGTTCCTTTCATCGATCTACGCGCGCCAGCGGAATTTGCCAGAGGCGCGTTACCCGACGCGGTCAACCTGCCTTTGCTCACCGATCTCGAGCGAGCAGAAGTGGGAATCGCCTACAAAAATCACGGTCAGGAGGCTGCGATAGAAGCCGGACACCGGTTGGTAGCGGATACAGAACGCGAACGCAGAACGGCAATGTGGCTCGCCCATGCAAACACCCACCCGGGCTGCTGGCTTTATTGCTGGCGTGGTGGGCTGCGCTCGGAGATCGCGCAGTCGTGGCTCGCTGAAGCAGGCCTGGAGGTAACCCGGGTAACTGGAGGTTATAAGGCGTTGCGCGAGGCCTGTACAGATGTACTGGCAAACGCCCCAAAAACAAAACGCTGGTTGGTGCTCGCCGGACGCACGGGTTCCGGGAAAACCAAACTGCTTCGGAAAATCGACACCGCCATCGACCTCGAAGGGCTGGCGAACCACCGCGGGTCCGCCTTCGGCGCAAGGTCCGGACCTCAGCCGACACCCATCAACTTTGAGAACAGCCTCGCAGTCGCTTTCCTCAGGCACCCCCATCGGGTACTGGTTCTGGAAGACGAGAGTCGTACCATCGGCCGCCTGGCGCTGCCCCGGGCCTGGCACGACCATATGCAGAAAGCACCCCTGGCGGTACTCGACGTAACCATGGAGGAGCGAGTCGAGAACATTCTTGGCGAGTACGTGCTCGAACCATTGGCCCACGGTTTATCGGGTGGGGCACTGCAGACCCGTTATCAAGATGCTTTGAACCGGATCGAACGCCGTCTGGGTGGGTTGCGTCACCGCGAGGTGTACAGAGAGTTGGAACACGGGTTCGCCACCGGCGAGCACGAACGCTGGATCGAGAGGCTGCTCAGCTGGTATTACGACCCGATGTACGACTATCAACTCGGCAAGAAGCTGAAACGGGTGGTAGCCCGTGGAGATACACGCACCATCCGGAAGCTCATAACAAGCTTTTGACACCGCGGCGCCGTTCGACTGCCATGCAACGGTGAGCTTTCGGGCGTATCATCACCCGGCGATACGACGATGGAAAATTCTCGAGATGGAACATTCACTCGTACAACGTACCTATACCAGAGTGCTCGAACACCTGATCGAACATGGCTGGGCACCTCACTACACGGATCTGGCCGTCGAGTTCGGTATCGGCACCGAGGAAGCCCGCCTTGCCGTGAACGAGGCAGCCGAATCTGCCGTCGGCTGCTGGACTTCACCCGGCACCGATCAGGTTGGCTCGTGGGCACCGTTCAACAGTACACCCACCCACTATCGAGTTTCCGTCGAAGGCGAGGCAAAGTGGTTCGGCCAGTGTGGACTCGAGGTCAACGCAATCCGCTGGCTGTTCCCCGGGAAGGAGGTTGTTGTCGATGCCCGCGACCTTGCTACCGCCGAACCCATCCGAGTGCGTTACAAAGACGAGGATATTCTCGAAGTCTCGCCAGACACGACCGTTGGACACATCAATCATCCGATGTGGAAATGGAGCGAATATCCCTCGCCGGAAAACTGAGAACGCATGAATCTCTTCGCGTGCGAAGAAAATGTGCTCAAGTGGTCCCAAACCGATCCGAATTCCGTTGCCGGTATTCGGCCCCTCGCCGATTGGGCCGTACTGTTTTCCGGCGATCTGTTTCGTCGCCGTCTCGATGGGGACTATCTCGCGAATATGGCGGACTACCGCAAACAGATGGGCGGGATGATGCGGGACCTGGGCATGACCGGTCCGTGGTTCATGGCGCCGCGAGACTGAATTCAAAAGGTAAAACTCCTTGAAAATCCTCGTTACCGGTATGAGCGGACTGATCGGCAGCGCCGCTCGGCTTGCCCTCGAAACAGACCATGAACTCACGGCGTTGAATCGTAGCGACGTTGCCGGTGTTACCACCGTTCGCGCCGATATTGGAGACTACGAAACAATCAGACCGGCATTCGATGGTCAAGACACGGTGATTCACCTGGCGGCAAATCCGGGAGAAAACTATACCTGGGAGCAACTCCGAGATACCAACGTCGAAGGGACACGGCATGTCTTTCAGGCGGCGCTCGACGCGGGTTTGAAGCGGGTGGTGTTTGCTTCGAGCGGAGCAACCGTCGCAGGGTGGGAACATGACGAGCCGTACAAATCGCTGGTGGAAGGACGTTATGACGATCTGCCAGACACATGGCCGATGATCTCGGTGTCAATGCCACCCCGCCCCAGAGGTATCTACGGCAGCACCAAGGTCTGGGGCGAAGCGCTGGCACAACATTTTGCCGACACGACCGACACCTCATTTGTCAGCATACGCATCGGCTTCGTAAACAGAGAAGACAAACCAACCAACCAACGCCAACGTTGTGTCTGGTGCAGCCAGAGAGATGTGGTCAACGCCATCGTCGCATCGGTCAACGCGCCTGAGTCACTTCGCAGTGGAACGTTTTTTGCCAACTCCCAGAATCGGTACGGTTACCGGGAGTTGGATCACGGCCGGAACTTACTTGGCTACGAACCCATGGATTCGGCCGAAGGGTCATAAACGAACGGTCGGGGGTCGGCAAAACGACGCACGACGTTCGCTGTCATGTTAGCGATGTCGTTGTCGAAACGATTTCTGGCAAGTGCTCCGAACCACGAGATGGAGCCTACGGAGAAGACGGCACCCCCAGCCGGGGTTTCGAAAAACACGATATCCGCCCGCACATAGGGGTCGGGGGTGGGGCAGTT
>JAPUJX010000494.1 GCA_027295975.1 Gammaproteobacteria bacterium | reverse complement strand
CGTCAGCCAATCGCTCAGGCAATTGCGCTTCAAGCCGAGGTGCTGGATTACGCGCCTGCGTTCCAGTTCGGCCACCCTAAGGCCTTCCAACTGGCACAGAAAATCCGCTCCATCACTCCGGAGGGTTTAGAGCACGTTTTCTTCACCAACTCGGGATCCGAATCTACCGAAACGTCGCTGAAGATTGCTCGGGGTTATTGGCGGGCACGGGGTCAGGCGAGTAAAACGCGGCTGATCGGCCGTGCGAAAGGCTATCACGGAGTAAATTTTGGCGGCCTTGCAGTGGGCGGCGTCGGCGCGAATCGTAAGTTGTTCGGGGCAACGTTAGAGACAGATCATCTCTCACATACTCTGCTGCCGGAAAATAGATTCAGCCGCGGGATGCCGCAGCAGGGGGCGGAACTGGCGGATGAACTGGAGGAACTGGTGGCATTGCACGATGCCTCCAACATCGCTGCCGTCATCGTCGAGCCCTTCGCCGGTTCCGCCGGCGTCATACCTCCGCCGCAGGGCTATCTCCAACGGTTGCGTGCGCTCTGCGATCACCACGACATCCTGCTCATTTTCGATGAGGTCATTACCGGATTCGGCCGCTGCGGTGAGGCAACTGGTGCTGCATATTTCGGCGTAACTCCGGACATCGCCAATTTTGCAAAACAGCTCACCAACGGGGTGATGCCAATGGGGGCGGTTGTGGTTTCTCCTTCCATCTACCAGACATTCATGGATATCGGCGGGCCTGAGTACATGGTCGAGTTCCCTCATGGCTACACCTATTCCGGCCATCCACTCGCTTGCGCTGCTGCCCTCGCCGCACTGGAGATATTCGAAGCGGAAGATCTTGCTGGACAGGTAAAAACCAAAGCGCCGTATTTCGAGGATTGTATTCACGGCCTGGCCAACCATCCTTACGTGCTGGATGTCCGCAATATTGGTTTTACCGGTGCGCTGACGCTTGCGGCTTATCCTGACGAGCCGGCGCGCAGACCCTACGAGATTGCAATGTGGTGCTGGGAGCGGGGTCTTTATGTGCGCTATGGTGGCGACACTTTGCAGTTTGCTCCGGCGTTCGTGATGGACAAATCTGATATTGCGCAGATTTTCAATATCGTTGGGGATGCGCTGAAGGCGGCTGCTTGAACCTTCTTCGTCCTTCATCTGCGAGTGATGTTGACAAGCCGGACTCAACCCCTGCGGTATTCGGGTTGGCGGAGGCTGACCCTGTGGCGCTGTCGCCGGTTCGCTCCCTTGCCGTACGCCATTAATTTTCGTCTTGGTTTTCGTCCCGCTATTTGACGTTTGAGTCACGCCCATGGCCTGCGCTGAGCGGGCCTTGGGTGCTGGCTGAAAAGCGCTTGACAGGACTCACTGTCAGGCCTAAAAAAAGCGTGCTCGGTAGAGTTGGTGTGGGTGACGATTCGGGTGGAGATTTAGTAGGTCGATGAACGAAATCGATGATCAAAAGCGGCAAGAAACAGTAGCAGAAGCCGACGAACTTGATGAAGAAGACGAGGAACTCGGCGAAGACGAAGAAATCGATGACGATGGGGTCCTCGATGAAGACGAGGACTTTGCTGACGAGGCCACCGAAGAACCCGCACCGGTGGAGGCGGAACTAAGCCAGAAGGAACAGAATGCGCGATCTCTGGCGATTCGGCGCGCAATAGAACAGCGAGAAGAACAAAAACGCCTCGACGAAGATCTGGATTATCTCGATCTGGAGGCTGAAGAATAATCCAATTATCCGCAAGCGGCGATCATCGGCAGCGTGCGCCCCGGTGGCTGGCGCATCAGTGCATGACGGGTAGTTCAATGATCTTTGTCGAGACTCGGTGTGCCTGATCTGCGAGTGCTGATCGTCACTGATCCCATGTGCTCCTGGTGTTGGGGTATGTCATCGGCGGTGGAGGAAGCGGCTGTCGAACTGCGCGACGAGGTTGAATTCGATTTCTTATTGGGCGGCATCAACACGCACGGTACCCAACCGCTTGGAGAATTTGGTGAACGCCATCTTCTGCAGATCTGGCGCGAAGTCCGCTCGACCACTGGACAGGATTTCGGGTTCCGTCTTCCCGAGCAGTTTGTCTACAACAGCACTCTGCCCTGCCTCGCCGTAGAAGCAGTTCGCCGTTTCATGCAGCGTCCACCGTTCGGGTACCTCCATCGGTTGCAGCAGTGTTTGTTTGTGCAAGGTCGAAACATAAACGATCGACTTCTCCTGGGCCAAGTCGCCCTGGAGTTTGGCCTGCGTAGGAGCGAATTCGATGCTTCCCTGGAGGATCAAGAGTTGAGAGATATTGTCTCCGCGCAGTTTGTTTCTTCCCGCGTTTACGGTACCAATGCCTTGCCGAGTGTCCTTGTTGAAAATTCCGCTGAGCGCCGCCTGCTACTAGGAGGCTATGCAGACGCTGCAATGCTCGTCGCGCAAATCAGGGCTCGGCTCGCACTCAGCGCCTGAAAGTCTGAGTTGCTTCAGAAGAAGCTGGCGACGGCGGGGCGGAATCTATCCATATCGACTAGAAACGAATCGTGACCCTGGATAGAGGACAGCCGGCGAAAGTCCACGTCTTGCAGATATTGCTTCAGGGTGATCGCCAATTCTTCCTGTTGCTCCAACGGAAAGAGGAAATCGGTTTCTACGCCGATGATGAGCGCTCTTTCCAGAGAAACACGTTTCAGCCCCTCGGCGAGACTACCACCGTGGTCCGCGGCGTCGAACAGATCCATTGCTCTCGAAAGATAGAGATAGCAGTTGGCATCGAATGTCCCGACAAATCTTTCAGCGTGGGCCTCCAGATAGGATTCGATTTCGAAATCGATACCGAATGGATGAGGTCCCGGATGTCGGTCGGTAGCCCGTTCCCGACCGAATCGTTCTGTCCACTCCACTGCGGAACGGTAACTGATCATGCCGAGTTTACGCGCGAGCCGCATGCCGCTGACGGGACCCGTCGCGAAGTCGTACTCGCCGTTGTCCCATGCAGGGTCTTTGCGAATGATCTCGCGTTGCAAAGACCTCACTGCGATAGCAAAGGGTAGACTCCTGGCAGCGGAGGAGATGGAGACCAGACCCCGACTGCGTTGCGGATGCTGTAGAGCGAAAGCCAGAGAAGTCATCCCTCCCATCGATGCACCCACCACCGTATGCAACTTATCGATGCCGAGATGATCGATCACGAGCGCACCACCGTTTGCAATGTCTTCCAGACAAAGTATGGGAAAGGTCAGCCGATAGTGCCGACCTGTCGTTGGATCGAGGCTGGCGGGACCCGTTGAGCCGAAACAGCTGCCGATTGAATTTACGCAAACAACAAAATATCGATTTGTGTCGATCGGTTTGTCGGGACCTACCATGTCTTCCCACCAGCCTGAGCCAGGATCCGCAGTGGATGAAGCGACATGG
>JAPUJX010000493.1 GCA_027295975.1 Gammaproteobacteria bacterium | reverse complement strand
GCGGTTGCCGATAGGAACCATACATCAGACCACGAAACATATGCAGATAGACGACGATGAAAAACGCCGATGCCCCTGTGGAGTGCAGGTAACGAAGTAACCAGCCGTACTCCACATCGCGCATGATGTACTCGACGGATGCGAACGCGTCGGAAGGCGAATAACTCATGGTCAGCCAGATGCCAGTGAGCAACTGCATCACCAGGACTACCATCGAAAGAATGCCGAAGAAGTACCAGAAGTTGAAGTTCTTCGGTGCGTAATATTTGGACATGTGGTATTCGAAGGTTTCCGTCAGAGGGAAACGTTCGTCCACCCATCCTAGAAAGTTCGACCACGCCTGCACCAACTTCCCCTGTGGCTGCTCCATTACGCGGTCTCCACGTTGGCGCCAATGGTCACCACCGTATCGCTGACGAACTGGTAGGGTGGGACCTTGAGGTTGTCCGGGGCGGGCACGCCCTTGACCACCCGTCCGGCAAGATCAAACCGGGAACCGTGGCACGGGCAGAAAAACCCACCCTGCCAATTCGTATCGAACGGCTCCGCTTGCACCTCACCGAAGTACTTCGGCGAACAACCCAGATGGGTACAAATACCAAGATAAATACCGATCTCCGGGCGCCTGGAACGCCAGGTGTTCCGGGCATATTCGGGCTGCATTTCAAGGTTGTCCGAGTTCGGATCCGCGAGATTCGAATTTTCCTGTTCGATTTGTGCCAACACGGCAGAATCGCGATAAATGACGAACACCGGTTGGCCGCGCCACGCCGGTGTGGGACCCAAGATCTCCCCCGGTTTGAGTTTGCTGATGTCGATGGTAATCGGGGCACCCATCGCTTTTGCTTTTTCGCTCGGATTCCACGATTTGACAAACGGTACGGCAACACCGATCGCCCCCACCCCGGCCACTGTCAGAGAGGCGCCAATGAGAAAGTAACGACGTTGTGGATTGATTCTGCTCGGATCTAGAGCACTCGCTCTGGGTTCTGCCGAGACGGATCCTGAAGTACCCGTTTCCGCAACTTCGCCATCGCTCACAGCAATGCTCTCCCGTTCCTGGGGTTCAAATAAGAGTTAACGACCAAAAGCCCGATTACATGTGTGGTTGTGCGCGACGATTTTAGCACACGCGTCAAGACCGGCTTTAAGCTGGACGGACAAGCGCATAACGCATGTCCATCTACCGGCACGACATCGTCGCTAGCGTTTCGAGTACTGAGGCCGCTTTCGGGCCTTCCGCAGTCCCACTTTCTTGCGTTCGACTTTCCGCGCATCACGCGTCAGGAACCCAGCCTGGCGCATTGGCGCTCGCAACGCTTCATCGTATTCGACCAGCGCGCGTGCAATGCCGTGACGGATCGCCCCCGCTTGTCCGGAATTACCACCGCCACGCACCGTTACCTGAACGTCCAGCTTGTCGCCCAGCTCCGCTACCTCCAACGGTTGACGGACAATCATGCGTGCGGTCTCACGCCCGAAATATTTATCGAGGGGGTGGGCATTAACGGAGATGCTGCCAGTGCCCGTCTTGATGAATACCCGCGCCGCGGAGGTTTTGCGACGCCCGGTTCCGTAATGATAAGTAGCTGCCACCTAAAGCTCCAAAGGTTCTGGTTGTTGGGCTGCGTGTGGATGCTCGGATCCGGCATACACCTTGAGTTTCCTGTACATGGCGCGACCAAGCGGATTATGCGGCAACATGCCTTTTACGGCTTTCTCCACGATGCGCTCGGGATGTGACTCCTGGAGGTGCTTGAAGCTCGTCGCCTTGATGCCGCCCGGATAGCCGCTGTGCCGATAATAAATCTTGTCCGTGAATTTTCTGCCTGTGACACGCACCTTTTCCGCATTAATCACGATGATGTAGTCGCCGGTGTCCACATGAGGCGTATAGATGGGTTTGTGTTTGCCCCGCAGCCGCCGCGCCACTTCCGTCGCCAGACGACCTAGTGTTTTGTTCTCAGCGTCTACAACGAACCAGGAGCGCTGCACGTCTTCCGCACGCATGCTGACGGTTTTCATAACGGGTGGGGCCGACCGGATTTTCAGGACGGCGAATATTAGCGGAGGGGTTCGCCATTTACAACGCCGGATCTGGGAACCTAGTGAAATAAAAGGGCTCGGTCTCAGGCGAGATGAATCCGAGCCAGATACTGATGAGACTGCATCTCCAGCAGCCGGCTCTCCGTGCGGCGGAATTCGAATCGGAGACGTTCGCCGCCGTACAACTCGGTTGGATTCGATTCGGCGGAGATAATGAGTTTGACGTTGTGATCGTAGAACTCGTCCACGAGGCTGATGAAACGTCGTGCCGCATCCTCGCTTCGAGCAGTGAATCGCGGAACGTTGCTGATCAGCACCGCATGATAGATGCGAGAGATTTCGATGTAGTCGTTCTGGCTACGCGGACCTTCGCAAATCTCGGAAAAATCGAACCACACCACATCGTCGGCCACACATCGGGCAAGCAGGGGTCGCCCTTCAATCTCCAGGATAACGTCGTGTTCGGTTTTATCGGGAGCAAGGGCGGCAAAGCTGCGAGAGAGGCTGTTTTCAGCCTCGCGATCCAGGGGCACGTGATAGATTTCGGCCCGCTCGAGCACCCGCAGGCGGTGGTCGGTATCGCCGCGTATCTCAAATACCCGGGTATGGGTTTTGAGCTGCTCGATGGCAGGGAGAAATCGGCGGCGCTGCAGTCCGTTTTCATACAGTTTGTCCGGTTCCACATTGGAGGTAGCGACCAATACGACCCCACGTTCGAACAACGCCCGCATCAACTCTCCCAAAATCATCGCATCACCAATATCGGAGACGAAAAACTCGTCAAAACACAAAACGTTTCCCTCCCGCGCGAGACGATCCGCAACCACCTGCAGCGGATCCCGCGTGCCGGTAAGGTCCAGCAACTCGTGATGTACCCGCCGCATGAAACGGTGGAAGTGCATCCGCATCCGCTCCGGCCCTGGAAGACATTCGTAAAAAAGATCCATCAGCATGGTTTTGCCCCGTCCGACACCACCCCACAGATAAAGCCCCATCAGGGGTTCCGGGGATCGGGCTAGCAGCCGTCGTAACAACCGTGTCAGGTAGTGCGGCGTTGTGGATTGTGATT
Organism: Gammaproteobacteria bacterium; assembly: GCA_027295975.1. GTDB lineage: Bacteria > Pseudomonadota > Gammaproteobacteria > Pseudomonadales > Azotimanducaceae > SMWK01. Next base: position 8,632 of record JAPUJX010000493.1, on the reverse strand, counting down.
GCTCCTGCAACATATGGTAGAGCGTGTCGAGAAGTTCGATTGCCGCTCGTTGCGCGGGATCCTTGGAGAAGCCTGGCTGGAGGAGCAATGTCTGGTATCGTTCAATTGGCGACATGGGGGCGCACTGTAGCGGGTCGCGGGAAAAACGTGAACGGCGCCGATGCTCCGACAACATCCCTAATTTGGGGCGGCAGCCCTCGGTGGGGTGTTTTTCGCCAGATCGAACTGCTAACGTCGTCGCCATGCGCGAATTCGTCAGATACGTTCTCCTTCCAGCAATTGTCGGCGGCTTGGTGGGATTTGCCGTCATGTTGGCCATGCACTTCGACACCTTGTCCAGCAAGCCCGGATATGCCAGTGCGGTCAAACGAGCTTCGCCGAGTGTCGTGAACATCTACTCGACCAAACTCGTCGCTCCCATCTGCCAGCTTCCGCGATTTCGCGACTGGTGCAGCCGGTTTTCCACCACCGGCAGCAACCACATGCAGAGTTCCCTTGGCTCCGGGGTGATCGTACATGAAGACGGCTACATTCTGACTAACAACCACGTTATCGCTGGAGCTGATGAAATTCTCGTAGCTTTCTCAAACGGTCAGGCCACTACCGCAAAACTGGTTGGTAGCGACCCTGAAACCGACCTGGCGGTGATTCGCGTGCAAGCGAGTGGCCTGACGCCAATTTCCGTCGGGTCTTCGGATGAAGTCGAGGTGGGCGACGTGGCGCTCGCCATCGGCAATCCGTTCGGCATCGGACAAACTGTGTCTTCCGGAATCATCAGCGCCAAGGGCCGGGCCGGTGTCAGCCCGAGCCCTTACGACGATTTCATCCAGACCGACGCGGCCATTAATCCGGGTAACTCGGGCGGAGCGTTGATCGACGCCGAGGGTAATCTGATCGGCATCAACACCATGATCGTCTCTCGCTCCGGGGGTTCGGATGGAATCGGTTTCGCCATTCCGGCCCGGCTGGCGATGAGCATCCTGACTGAGATCATGGAGAACGGGCGGGTGACCCGAGGCTGGCTCGGAGTGGAACTCGCCTCCGCTCCACCGGCGGGAGCCGGAGTTGGCCTCGAAATTATCGACGTTCAGCGTAATGGACCGGCGGATAATGCGGGGTTGAGGGTCGGCGACTACATCCTCGCCATCAACGAACTTCCAGCCGTAAGTTCCATGGTAGTCAGCCGACAGATTGCCCACGCAGAACCTGGTAGCGATCTGAAACTCGACGTGTTGCGCCGTGGCCGGCAACTTTCCCTCACCGCTGAATCCGGTGTTCGGCCACAGTCCAATTAGGGAGACTCCGATTAATTCTCGATTGCTCAGCGATAATTAATCAGAGTCTCCCTGGCGATTGTGATCGATGCCATGCAGCCGCAACTCGGCGGCCCGGGCATGCGCTTCTAAACCCTCGCCATTGGCCAGGGTCGCTGCGACGCGAGCCAGTGACTGTGCTCCCTGGGCGCTCAAACGGACGACGGAGCTGCGTTTCTGGAAATCACCGACGCCCAGTGGAGAGGAAAACCGAGCGGTTCCGCATGTTGGCAACACATGGCTTGGTCCAGCCACGTAGTCGCCCATCACCTCGGGGGAGTGCGCGCCCACGAAAATCGCACCGGCGTGACGTATCCCTCCGAGGAGCGCGTCCGGATCGGCCACCGCCAGCTCGAGATGTTCAGGCGCAATGCGATTAGCGATCTCGATGGCCTCAGTGAGATCACGAGTTTTGATCAAGGCCCCCCTGGCAGACAACGACGCATTTATCGTTTCCGCTCGCAGACGTTCGGGCAGCAGGCGCGCCATGGCGACCTGTACGGAGTCGAGATAGGCAGAATCCGGACACAACAAAATGGCTTGCGCGGATGCATCGTGTTCGGCCTGGGAAAAAAGATCCAGCACCACCCATTCAATGGGAGCCGTACCATCGGCAATCACCAGAACTTCGCTGGGGCCGGCAATCATGTCGATACCTACGTCGCCGTATACCAGGCGCTTAGCTGCCGCTACATAGGCGCCACCGGGGCCAACGATTTTGTCCACTTTTTTTATGGTCTCGGTGCCATATGCCAATGCGCCGATCGCTTGGGCGCCACCGATGGTGAACGCGGTATCGATCCGCGCCACATGGGCTGCCGCCAGCACGAGCGGGTTGCGCACCCCATCTGGCGTCGGCACGGTCATGACTATTTCGCCAACTCCGGCCACCCTGGCAGGTAAAGCCGTCATCAGCACGGTGGACGCATAGGCTGCCTGACCCCCTGGTACGTACAGGCCTACCCGGTCCAGGGGGGTAATCCGCTGACCCAGGCGATTCCCATCGGAATCCGTAAACTCCCAATCGGAACCGAGTTGCCGCCGGTGGTAGTCGGTGATGCGATCACCCGCCACCACAAGGGCCTCGCGCTCCGAAACCGGCAGACTCTCGAAAGCAGAGGCAAAATCCCTTTGCCGCAAGGTGAGGGCTGCCAGGTCTGGAGCGTCGAACCCATCAAGCCTGGCGGTCAAGCCCAGCAGCGCGGAATCGCCTTCGGATCGGACCTCCCGGATCACCTCTGCAGCAATGCGGGTAACCTCGGCGTCGTCTTCGATATTCCAGTGCAGGATCGCATCAAGTCGCTCGTCGAACGTCTCATCGGTCGTGTTCAGATTTGCAATTTTTAGCTTCATCATCCCAGATCAACCATTTTCAGGGAGGTTTTGCCGCAGCTGATCGATCAGCAGTTGTACCTCATCGAAGCGGGTTTTCATGGATGCGTGATTTACGATCAACCGGGCGCTGATGTGGGCGATGGTTTCCAGAGGCTCCAATCCGTTGGCTTTCAGCGTGTTGCCGGTATCCACGATATCGACGATACAATCCGCCAGATTCATCAACGGCGCCAGTTCCATCGCCCCGGCAAGCTTAATGATTGAAACGTGACGGCCTTGCGAGGCGTAGTACTCTTCGGCAATGTTGACGAACTTGGTCGCCACTCTGAGCGGGGTCTGGTGCAATTCCGCACCAACCGGGGCCGCCGACATGATCCTGCATCGGCCGAAACCGAGATCGAGCCGTTCATAAAAACCAGCGCCGCCACGGTATTCGAGTAACGTATCCTTCCCCGTGATGCCCACATCCGCGGCACCGTATGCGACATAGGTCGGCACATCGGAACCGCGCATGATCACGAGTTGATGTTCCCCTTCGATGGTCTTGAATACGAGTTTTCTACTCGCGCCGGTGTCTTCCACCGGGCGGATACCCGCCGCCTCCAGCAACGGCAAACATTGTTCGAGAATCCGTCCGCGGTTGAGTGCAATCGTCAAACCCATTTATTGCCGCCCCTTCACCCGGAAATACGCTGCACGTCGGCACCGAGCTGCAACAGCTTTTCCTCTATGGTCTCGTAGCCACGGTCGATGTGATAGATCCTGTCGATCACGGTTTCACCCTCGGCCACCAATGCCGCCACGACCAGACTGAAGGATGCTCTCAGGTCTGTCGCCATTACCGGAGCCGCCTTGAGGGTCTCCACACCATGGACTATCGCCGTTGAGGGTCCCTCCAGCTCTATGTTGGCACCCATTCGGTTGATCTCCTGTACGTGCATGAAACGGTTTTCGAAAATCGTTTCCCTGACGTGACTGGTGCCCTGGGCAATCGCATTCATCGCAAGGTACTGTGCCTGCATGTCGGTGGGGAACCTTGGATACGGCGCGGTGGAGATATCCACCGCCCGCGGTCGTTTACCACCCATGTCAAGCTCTATCCAATCGCCTCCCAGAGACAGCTCGGCACCGCTTTCGGTCAGTTTGTCCAGCACTGCCTGCAGGGTGTTTGGACGCGCACGTTCAAGCCTCACACGACCTCCGGTAGCCGCCGCGGCAATGAGGTAAGTTCCCGTTTCCACGCGGTCTGGCATGACATCGAAAGCGCAGGCAGTCAACGAGGTTACTCCTTCTATCTCCACGGTGGGCGTACCATGCCCGGAGATTCGCGCTCCAATCGCGTTCAGGAACTCGACCAGATCCACCACCTCCGGTTCACGGGCAGCGTTATGGATACGCGTGAATCCGTCCGCGAGGCACGCCGCCATGATGATATTCTCGGTGCCCGTCACGGTAACCAGATCGAAGGTGAATTCCGCACCTCTGAGACCGTGTTTCGCGGTAGCACTCACATAACCGTCCACAACATTGATCTCGGCACCTAATGCCTCGAAACCCTTGAGGTGTTGATCGACCGGACGCGCACCAATGGCGCACCCGCCAGGAAGCGAAACTTCCGCGTGGCCGTATTTGGCGAGCAGCGGACCCATGACGAGAAACGACGCCCGCATGGTTTTGACGAGTTCGTAAGGTGCGCGCAGTTCTCGCAGGTCCTTCGCGGACACTTCGACACGCATCTTTTCGTCGATAACGACGCTTGCGCCGAGACATCCCAGTAGCTCGATCATCGTGGTAACGTCATGCAGGTGCGGTACGTTGCCGATGAGCACCGATTCGTCGGTAAGCAGGGTCCCCGCCAGGATGGGCAAGGCGGAATTTTTGGCGCCGGAAACCTTCAGCGTGCCGGAAAGACGGCTCCCGCCCTTTATCAGTAACTTGTCCACTTGTGCTCCAACTATATGTTGTTGACGGGTCCGGTTGTCTTTCCGCGACGGTTAGTTGAAAACTAATCGGGTGTCAGTGTGCGAATGGTCACGGCATGCAGCGAACCGTCTTTGATGAATTCGTCTATACAGCCATAAACGAGCTGCTGCTTCTGCACGCGGCTCTTGCCTGCGAACTGTGCGCTGGTGACCGTAATGAGCGCACGGTTGCCATCCAGGTCCACTTCGACCAGAGACCCGGCTAAGTTGGCTTGAATGCTCTCGATGATCCGTTTGTGCATCTTGCGCCTAGTGTCCTGTCCCATTATTTATGGAACAGGACACTAGCTGATGGGAAGAACTTCGGTCAATCCGTAGACGTCGATGATGTTACGCAAATCGCGGGGAGCGTCTACGTACACAATCGATTTTTCATGAACATGAGCGTAACGGAACCAGGCGACCAGCAGCGCCACGGCAAGGCTGTTGGTTTGCTCCAACCCTGCAAGATGAAAGGTACACGCATCTTCTCTTTCGGCCAGCTCGGTTATATGTTGTTCACCCATAGCGCGAACGTCCGCAATGTTCGCCAACGTGATCGCGTCGGGAAGGTGGAATCCACCGGTAGTTATGTCAGCATTCAAGATTCAACCCCCACCGAGGCGGTATCAGCCCCGGCACCATCTTCGCCGTCTTCGGCACCATCTTCGCCGTCTTCGGTACTTTCTTCGCCGTAATTGGATTGCACGTCGTTAGCCCAGGCGTCGATGACTTTATTCAGGTCGCCGCCATACTTGTTGTCGGTCGCGGCACTCGCGAACTGGCTGCGATAGGTGAGTCCGATATTTACTCCGTTGATAATTATGTTGCGCATCCGCCATACGTTATCGGATCCCAGAGCCATGGAGTAGACCAGGGGATACACCTCGCCGGTGCGAGTGTGAATCTCCATTTTTACGCTCTCCCGCTTCGGTGAACGTGGGGGGCGGTCAGCCGGAACGAGAACCACCTCGCCTTCGCTGAACCCGGTCAAAGCGAGCGCATAACTTCTCACCAATCCCCACTTGAACGTCTCGGCGAATCTGACCCGCTGATCCTCCGTTGCCTTCTTGTAGTGCACGGCCATCACATTGCGAGAAAAACCGGAAAAATCCACCACCGGACGGAGCAGTGCCTCGACCGCCACGAAAAACCGCTCCGGGTCCTCTTCGACGTAGTCGTGAGCTTCCTCGATAAGGGCCAGCAGATCATCAGACGTGTTCTGCACGACGTCTCGCGCCGAGGGCGTTTCAGCGGACGCGGTTGCCACCAATCCGATCAACGCGATCAATGCGATCAATGCGATCAATGCGATCAATGCATTTGATCCAGCTGATCCCTTCAAGCCGAACCCGGTCAGCCCATTCGAAAAATCGACCATCAAGAAGCCCCCAAACGTGTGACCAGATCTCCGATCAGATTTTCCAACACCATCGCACCCTGGGTATCTTCGATTACGTCGCCGTCGGACAGGGTCTCCTCATCGGCACCGGGTAACAGATTGATATACCTCGCGCCCAGAATGCCTTCGGTGAGGATCTGCGCGCCGGTATCCATGCTCAAGACACCCCCGGACCCTTTCAACTCCATGCTGACAATAGCTTCCCCGTACTCCATGTCGACGTCGATGGCCGCCACCCGTCCTACTGTCACCCCGGCGATGCTTACCTTGGCGCGGGTCTGCAAGCCTGCGACATCGTTGAACCTGGCCATGACGGTGTAACTCGAGCGATCTGCGGTTAGATTGACCCCGCTGATCCTGACAGCGAGAAAAATCAAAGCAAGGGTTCCCGCAAGCACAAAGGCTCCGGTGCTAATTTCTACGGTCCGCATAAGCACTATTTAAAATCTCCGTACATACTCAGCGTCAGAAGGAAGTCTATGGCTAAAACCATGACGGACGACACAACTACCGTTCGCGTCGTCGCCAGCCCTATGCCTTCGGGTGTCGGTTCCGTATCGTAACCCTGGAACACGGCGATCCAGGTCACCACCACTGCGAAGGCAATACTTTTCACCACACCCTTGCCAATATCATCCCAGATATCCACTTCCGCCTGAATACCAGACCAGAACCGACCCTGATCACCTCCCATCCACTCCACCGCTACGATCATTCCCCCATAAATGGCTACGACATTGAAGATCGCGGTCAGTAGCGGCAGGCTCACGAAGCCCGCCCACAAGCGCGGTGCGACAATTCTATGAAGCGGATCGACACCCATCATCTCCATGCTCGACAGTTGCTCGGTGGTCTTCATGAGCCCGATCTCCGCGGTGATCGCGGACCCGGCCCGACCCGCGAACAACAAGGCGGTAACCACGGGGCCCAGTTCCCGCAACAGCACCAGAGCGAGCCCAACCCCAACCGCATCCTGGGCACCAAACTTGCCAAGCTGAGTATGGAACTGCAGCGCGAGCACCGCCCCGATACAAAAAGCGGACAGCACCACGATCACCAGCGACAACACCCCGACGTTATAGATCTGCTTCACGATCAGAGGCACATCTGAAAGCCGGGGCACTTTCCATAAAGCTGCCGTTAAAACGAGGGTCGCGCGACCGACACCCGCCACGCGATCCAGGGAGCGGTTGCCAACGCCGCGCAGAAAACCAATCACGCGCTAATGCCCCAACAGCCAGTGAATGATGGATTGTTGTAACGCCAACACCCTGAACGCCCGGCTGGCAGGCAAGAAACGTAGAACCCGTGCACGGTTACCGTCCAGATCCCAACACGTCATAGACAAACTCATCCGCCGGGTAGTGGAAGGGTACGGGGCCATCCGGACGACCGGCGACAAACTGACGGATGCGCGACGACGGGTGATCGTGCAGGACATCCGGGTGCCCTTCGCCAACTACCTTGCCATCGGCAACGATGTAGATCTTATCGGCAATGCTCGCGGTTTCGTGGATATCATGAGAAACCAGCAGGCTCGTCGCATTGAGGGCACCGTTGAGCTTCTTGATCAGGCTCAACAGCACACCCATCGCAATCGGGTCCTGACCGGTAAAGGGTTCGTCATACATCAATAGCTGTGGATCCAACGCTATCGCGCGAGCGAGCGCTACTCGACGCGCCATGCCACCGGACAACTGACTGGGGAGCAGATCCCTTGCACCACGCAGACCCACGGCATTCAATTTCATCAAAACGAGGTCGCGAATGCTGTCTTCCGGCAGATCGGTGTGCTCGCGCAAAGGGAAAGCAACATTTTCAAAGGCGGTGAGATCCGTAAAAAGCGCCGAGGATTGAAATAACATGCCAATATCCTCGCGAAGTTCGAAGAGCTCGGCACGCCCCAAGCCGCCGACATCCCTGCCCGCGACTCTGATTTCACCCGCATCGGGCTTGATCTGCCCACCGATTATTCTGAGCAACGTGGTTTTACCGCTGCCGCTGGGGCCCATGATGGCCGTGATCTTGCCTCGAGGGACGGTGAGCGAAAGCCCGTCAAACACGACACGGGCACCACGTCGAAAGTGCAGATCCTTGATCTCTACGAGATTTGGGTCATCCATGAAGCGATTGCCTACCCCAAGCCGGCCAACTATACCACCCACCATCCATCTTGGCTGAGCGCACAGATGCGACTACAGTTGGTGCTTGGCGTTCACCATGGAAGACTCAACCAACCCGATGACCCTGTGGGTTCCCCTACTCGCGATAATCGTTGGCTTCAGCCTCCTGATATGGAGCGCGGACAAGTTCCTTTCCGCGGCCGCCAGCATAGCCACCAACTTCGGCGTTTCCAAATTATTCATCGGGCTGACCGTGGTTTCGGTAGGCACCTCCGCGCCCGAAATTCTCGTTGCCATTACGGCATCGTTCCACGGCACTCCGCTGCTGGCCGTCGGCAATGCGGTCGGTTCCAACATCGCCAACATCGGACTGGTCCTCGGGGTTACCGCAATCATCGCGCCGCTGCCATTCTCGCGAAGTGTCCTGCGCGCCGAATTACCGTGGCTGCTCCTGGCGACGGGTTTCGCGCTGCTCCTGCTTTTCGATCTCGAGCTTTC
>JAPUJX010000492.1 GCA_027295975.1 Gammaproteobacteria bacterium | reverse complement strand
ACGCCCCAGCGGTGCGGCCGCTCACCTTCCATGCGCGGATCGGTGAGGCGGCAGCCCTGCTCCTGCGCGCGGAAGCCGTCCGTATCTGGCACGACCAGGCACTCTACAAGGAAGCCAGCGGGCGCGAGACCGCTCCGCACTTCGACCACGATTACTGGGCGATCGAAGAACCTCGCACGATCACTGCGTGGATTCCCTTCGACGGTTCGACGGTCGCCACGGGCGCGATGGGTTATGTGCCCGGCTCCCACGAGTTCGAGGTCACGACGTTTGCCAACATCTTCACCGGGGACGGCTTCGACCTCGAAAACGGCGAAGAAGCTCGAGGCGTTCCGCCCGAGTTCGTCGAGGTGCCACGCGGTTCCGTGGCCTTCCATCACGGGCGCACGATTCACCTCGCGCATCCCAACCGAAGCGATCGCACCCGGCGCGTCCACACCGTGATCTTCTTTGCGGACGGCTGCACCCGCAGAGACGCAAAACATCCTTCGGTCGATCGTATGGACGTCCCGGTCGGCGCACCGATTCAGGGCCCGGTAACACCGATCGCCTGGCCCCTGCCCGGCGGCCGCCTTCCGGATCCGCCGCCGCTGCCCGACCCCCCGCGGCCAGGTTGGCCTGGCTGGCCGCGGCCGGAGAAGTCTGCCATATGAGCGAGGCGAAGCGGGTCCTCACAGGCGAGATGGAGTACAGCATTGTTAGGGTTACGCGATGCGCCTACTATCGATCACGCAGAATTCAGTAAAATCTGCAATCGTCGGTGGAGGGCCCGGTGCGGACTAAATCAGGTATGTCGCGACGCGATTTTATGAATGGCGTGGCATTGAGTCTGGCCGCCGGAACCACTCTTTCGCCACTGAAGCCGTGGGCTGCGACGGGTACACCTGGATATTACCCGCCAACGCTGACCGGCATGCGTGGCAGCCACGCGGGCTCATTCGAGGTGGGCCATGCCGTGTCCTGGGCTGGAACCCGCTTTCCACGTCCGGACAAACAAACAGACGGCAGCTACGACGTCGTCATCGCCGGTGGTGGTATTTCCGGATTGTCGGCCGCGATGTTGTATCGACAACGAGCAGGCGGCAACGCGCGAATTCTCATTCTCGATAACCACGACGATTTTGGCGGCCATGCCAAACGCAATGAATTCATCGTTGATGGGCAACAATTGATCGGCTACGGAGGTAGTCAGTCCATCGATTCTCCAGCAACCTACTCGGCTGCGTCGGCGCAGGTTTTGAAAGATATCGCGATAACAACCGAGCGCTTCTACCAGTATTACGATCAGGATTACTTCCGATCGCGAAACCTCGGCAACGGGCTGTATTTCAGTAGCGAACACTATGGTAAAGATCAACTTTTACTCGATGTATTCCGTTCTTTCTCCGGCGCGTTCAGGGGCGGCAACTTCTCCGAAACGGTTGCGACGTATCCGATTTCCGAGGAAGCAAAAACCGCGCTCGTGCGACTGATGACGAGCGAGCAAAACTATCTGGCAGATATGGATGCGAGCCGACGCGTCGATTTTCTGCAAAAGATCAGCTACACCGATTTTATTCACCAATTCACCAACACACCGAAAGAAGTGACCGATATTTTCAGGGATCGACCGCGCGGTATCTGGGGTGTCGGCTGGGATGCAACCTCGGCACTTGAAGGTTATCGCTGGAACAATCCCGGCATGGCGCATCTTCAACTGGGGGACATCGGTTCCAATTGGCTGGACAGTCGCGAAGACGAGCCCTACATATTCCATTTTCCGGACGGCAATGCCGGGGTCGCCCGGGCACTGGTTCGCAACTTGATTCCGGCAGCGGTGCCCGGCAAAACGATGGAGGACCTGGTGTTTGCGCGGGTGAACTACGGATTATTGGATGTCCCCGGCGCCGCCGTGCGCATTCGCCTCAATAGCACCGCGGTCGATATTCGTCACACCGGCGACGAGGAGGCCGTTGATGTCACCTACGTCAGCCACGGCAAAACCCATCGGGTACGAGGGGACAGGGTTATCTACGCTGGTTACCACAACCTGCTGCCCTACGTTTGCCCTGAGCTGCCCGTGGAGCAGAAACAGGCAATCGAGTACGCAACCAAGGTTCCGCTGGTTTATATCAACATTGCGCTCCGGAACTGGCAGGCGTTCTCCAGGCTCGGTATCCGTTCGGTAACGGCCGCTCAGCCAACGTTGATGCATTCATTCGGACTGGATTTCCCCGTCAGCATGGGTGGTTACGAGTTCACCAATGACCCGGACCAGCCAACTATCATTCACGGTACCTACGTCCCTGCCGTACCGGATACCGGCATGAACAATATCGAGCAGCATAAGGCCGGTCGCCGTGCGCTTTACGAAATGAGCTTCAGCGACTTTGAGCAAAATATCGTAGCGCAGATGAATGGAGCGCTCTCAGGTGGTGGCTTCGATGCCGGGCGAGATATCGCGGCAATTACCGTTAATCGCTGGCCACATGGTTATGCCTACGAGTACAACGAGCTCTATGACGATCCGTCTTTCGGCAAGGATGTGGGACCACATCTCATTGCGCGCAAACAAATTGGACGGATATCGATTGCCAATTCGGACGCCAGTGCTTACGCCTACGTTAACGGTGCGATAGACGCGGCAGACCGCGCGGTCAACGAACAACTAAAAACATAGAGGACCACCAATGAATATCAACCCGAAGCTTGCAGTCGTATTCCTGATGATCGCGGTAACCACAGGTGTTATTGCTGCAACCCACGAGCAAAAAGCGGTGTTACCGGCGAAAATCGACAAGTCCGACGCGGCTGGCATGATTTTCAAACGCGACGATATGTCCGCGATCACCCATGAAGATGGTCATAAGACCGAAGACGTCACCACCATGATCAGCAGTGACGGCAAATTTGGCACCGGGATGTATCGCTCGGGCAAAACCCGCTCGGAAATCAACGAACCCTACGGTGTCGACGAATTCATGTACTTCCTGAAAGGCAGTGTCACATTGACCTCGAGCGACGGTAGCGTCATGACTGTCCACGCCGGCGAGGCCGTAACGATTCCGAAAGAGTGGACGGGTGTCTGGGATACCGACGGTTACGAGAAAATCTGGATCATCTACTCGGAAGACGGATCCGGTCTCTGATTCCACGCCGAAAATTTCCGGCATTGGTCCTTTCCAGTGAGGGTAGGCAGATGCTGTCGATACAGACAATCAGCAGGAGAAGAAAATGCCCGAGATCAGTATTCAAAAGCAGTGCGTTTCACTCACCGACCTGCAGGATGTAGAGTCCTTCGGTGAACCGGTGGGAGAACTACCCAAACAAACGGATAGTGGATTTTTTGAAGAGGGGAATCTGGCCGGAGGCACGTGGGAATGCGAACCCGGCACACTCGAGATCGATCTGGATATCACCGAGTTTTGTCACCTTCTGAAAGGCCACTGGATTCTAACTTCGGAATCCGGGCAGATAACCGAGGTAAAAGCCGGTGACAGCTGGGTTTTTCCGCGTGGTTGGAAAGGCCTGGGTGAGGTGGTGGAAACCGTACGCAAGGTGTATCTGGTCGTCGGCTGATTCGTTCTTACCTCGTCAGGAATTCTCGCAGAACGTTTTCCGTAATCAGCGACACATTGTTGTCGTAAGCGTCGTAGGAAAGGCTGCTGCACCATGTTATAGATGCCGAGGTCCACACCGCGCCGCCGTTCGGATACTCGAAATAGACCATGTCCGCTTTCACCAGCTCATCCCAGGGCCCCGCATTGGATGTCTGCACCTCTTCAATGACATGCTGGTATGCGTCGGTGAATTCGCCGGACGCGGTCGCAAGCAGCAATGCGTGCGCCGGCGTGCCTAATGCGAAGTCCAGTCGATCCAGCTCGGAGCCCGCGGCACCGAACTTTTGCACCAGTGATGGAAAATTACCTATGAGCTCGTCTTCGCCAATGCCCTCGAATATAAAAGCCACGCGTGTTTCGAAGCTATCGGGCGCGCGCCGGTACGGTGCGTTTCCGTCGAAGCCCTGCGCGGTGAAGCCGACCCCCACGAGCTTCTGAGGAGCCCGGCCGCGGTTACGCCATAGGCCGCCAATTTCTCCAGTCGTGCTGTGATGATATTCGCCGGGCATTGCCTCCCAGTAGCGGGTTCCCGCCCAGCGGCGAATTTCAATGCTGTTTCCCGACGCATCCAGTGTCGTCACCCAATAAAAACCGTTGCCGCCCATGTACATGAGCCGACCGCCGGCGCCGAGGTAACCCTGCACCGCGTCCAGCATCTGCGTTGAGTAATACTCCGGATGCGTTCCCGTGAGGACAACCTTGTACCGATCGAGCAGGCCCTGACCTTCGAAGTGCAGGTCATGATCGGTGATAACGTCGAACGGAAAACCCTTCACCGTCAGCCAGTCCACCAGGTGCATATCTGCCACGAATTGCCATGGCTCCCAGGGATTTTCGGCAATCACGTTCGGGCGCATGTTCAGGATGGGCCGTAGCCGGGAGGAGTAGACACCGCCACTACCATCGGTGTGATGGTCATAAGTGCTTAGCAGCCCGGGCGTTGTGTCGTCGAAGCTGTTTGCATACGCAAGGTAGCTGAACGTTGGAATCAGGAGAGCGGCCGGCGCGGATGTTGTCCCTCTCGTC
>JAPUJX010000491.1 GCA_027295975.1 Gammaproteobacteria bacterium | reverse complement strand
TGGTGCCTAGGGAACCTCTGATCAATTATCGATTACTCAGCGCGGCGCGCCCTGCGGGAGTTTCTCGCGTCCGTCATTGCGGCGTTGCAGCCCTTGCCAATATGCCCGATATTACCTGCGGATCTACGAGGCGCAATCTTCGATTGCGCTTTGGCCAATCGAAGATTGGCCCCCTTGCACTGACAGACGCGAGAAGCTCTGAGCAACGAGAATTGATCAGAGGTTCCCTAGCATGTCTAACGGAAGGCATAGTTGGAAGGTTTGATAACAGGTGTATCAGGCAGTAGTTCTTCAGTGAACATGAGGGTCTCTCGTGAATGAGCAGATCCGTTATCGAGTTACCGGGAGTCTTTTTCTACTCGCGGTGGCAATCGTCGGCCTGCCCATGTTATTTGATGGCGATGGATTGCCGTCCGTCTCTCTCGAGCCGATGTCTTCCACTTCTCCGGTGCCCGAAGTGCGGCGTTTGAGCGAAGTCGCGCCGCGAAGCGATTTTGTCGCCAGGGTCGATCTGCTCCGCCAATCCGTGGACGAGGAGGGATTTCATCGGGAAACCCACACCCTGTTCGGAGAGCCGGTTCTCAGCGAAACCGTGAGAACCACCGACGTGTGGGCCATTCAGGTTGCGAGCTTCGCACACAAAGACAAAGCCGTGAGTTTTCGCACCGAATTGCGCGATGATGGCTACGAAGCGTTCCAATCCACGATCAAGAATGGCAACATCACCCGCTATCGCGTCGCCGTGGGTCCGCTGCTGGATTTTGCCGAAGCCGAAACGTTGCAGCAGGAATTGTCCGGTCAATATGAAGTCGAGGCACGTTTGATGGCCTTCACCAATTGAACGAGCTAGTGGGCGCTGACATCGTCATTCTGATTGTCATACTGGTGTCGGCGCTGATCGGGTTGGCGCGGGGAATCTTCAAGGAAGTGTTATCTCTTGCATCCTGGTTTGCGGCTTTTATTCTCGCACTGTATTTTGCCCCGGCACTTCGCACCCACATCAGTACCGAACTGGGGGACGAGTCGGTGCGCCTGGTAATAGCATTCACCCTGATTTTCGTTGTTACGCTGATCGTCGGTAGCCTGGTTCAGTGGCTGGTCGCCAAAGTCGTCAAAGATACCGGGCTGAGCGGTACCGATCGATTTCTCGGATTTTTGTTTGGCAGCGCGCGGGGTTTACTGGTCTGTATCATCGCCCTTATCGCGATGAAACCTTTTGCGGACGAAAGCACCTGGTGGCATACATCGGTAATCACTCCGGAACTGCTCGCGTTTGAACAGGACGTCCTGAAACTCATGGGTAAAGCCAGGGATGTGGTCACCCGGGTCAGCAGTCAGCGTTGAGAACTCACAAATCAACCAAACCGGTCGGTAAATATAGAACCGTTGGAGTAAAAGTATGTGTGGGATAGTCGGGATAGTGAGCAACCATGCGGTAAATGAGCAGATTTACGACGCGCTCACCGCCGTTCAACATCGGGGTCAGGACGCGGCCGGGATGACGACCACGGACGGGTCGAAATTATACTCCCGCAAGGACAACGGTCTGGTCCGTGACGTCTTTCAACAGCACCACATGCAGATTTTACTGGGCAACATCGGTATCGGCCACGTGCGTTACCCGACGGCAGGCTCCGCGAGTTCAGCGGAAGCACAGCCTATGTACGTGAATTCGCCTTATGGAATTACCCTTGCGCACAATGGCAACCTGACCAACACGGAGTCTCTGCAGAAAGATCTTCAGGAGGATTTGCGACACCTCAATACCAAAAGCGACTCCGAGGTTTTGCTGAACGTTTTTGCCCACGAGTTACACCAGCAACCCAAAGGAGACGTTCACCAACCCGAACCAGAACATATTTTTGCGGCGGTAGCAGGTGTACATCGACGTTGTCGGGGTGCTTATGCGGCTATTGCGATGATCATCGGTGGTGGCATCGTCGGTTTTCGCGACCCCTTCGGAATTCGTCCGCTGGTGTTCGGGCGGCGTGAGCACGATGACGGGTCCGAGTACATGATCGCTTCCGAAAGCGTGGCTCTGGACATACTCGGGTTCGAGATCGTTCGGGACGTAGCACCGGGCGAAGCGGTTTATATCGATGGATCCGGAGAATTGCACACCCGGGTATGTGCCCGAGAGACCAGGTTGACCCCCTGCATTTTCGAGTACGTTTATCTGGCCCGTCCGGACTCGATTCTGGACGATGTATCGGTTTATAAATCTCGCCTGCGCCAGGGTGACCTGCTCGCCCAGCGCATACTCGAGCGATATTCCGGCAAGGAACATGACATTGACGTTGTGATTCCGATTCCCGATACGGGCCGTACCGCCGCGCTTCCCCTCGCCCATCAGCTGAACGTGAAATATCGGGAAGGGTTCATCAAGAATCGTTATATCGGACGGACCTTCATCATGCCCGGCCAGAGTCAGCGGCAGAAGTCGGTCCGCCAGAAGCTGAACATCATCGGGCTGGAGTTCAAGGGTAAAAACGTTTTGCTGGTGGACGACTCGATAGTCCGCGGCACCACCATACAGCAGATCATCCACATGGCGCGGAGTGCCGGGGCAAACAAGGTATGTGTCGCCTCTGCCGCGCCCGCCGTAAGGCATCCCAACGTCTACGGGATAGACATGCCCAGCCGGGATGAGTTGGTGGCCCACGATCGCACGGATGACGAGATCGCCGCGGTCATCGGGGCTGACTGGCTGGTGTATCAGACCATTGAGGATCTGGTAATCAGCGCAAAAGAAGGTAATCCGGCGGTTGCAGGTTTCGAGTGTTCGGTTTTCGATGGGAAATACGTGACCGGCGACATAGACGAGGTTTATCTCGAGCGTTTATCGTTGGCCCGCAGCGACAAGATGAAACAAAGACGTGAAACGGAATTCAACTCTGATCCAACGGTCATCGAGTTACACAACCACGCCTGAAGTCAAAGGCCAGATAGAAGCGCTCATCGCGGCGCTCAATCAGGTCCTGCTGGGCAAGGAAGACCAGATCAAACTCGCGTTGGCCTGTCTCTTCGCACGCGGCCATCTGCTCATCGAAGACCTCCCCGGAATGGGTAAGACGTTGCTTGCCCACGCGCTCGCCAAAGTGTTGGGTTTGAGTTACAACCGCGTTCAATTTACCAGCGATCTGCTTCCCGCGGACATTATCGGCACATCTATTTTCGACAAAAACACCAGCGAGTTCCGGTTCATCGAAGGGCCGCTGTTTGCGCAATTGGTGCTTGCGGATGAGATCAACCGGGCAACCCCCAAAAGCCAGAGTGCGTTACTCGAGGCGATGGAGGAGCGTCAGGTGACCGCGGAAGGCATGACCCGTCCTTTACCCGAGCCGTTTTTTGTCATAGCCACGCAGAACCCCACGACCCAGACCGGCACCTTCCCGCTTCCCGAATCCCAATTGGACAGGTTTCTGATGCGCATCGAAATCGGCTATCCAGAGCCGGATGCCGAACGGGAATTGTTGCGCGGAGGCGATCGCCGATTGGTGCTGGAGACTCTGGATTCGGTTATCGATCTGGAGGATCTGCACGGATTGCAGCGGTCCGTGGACAACGTGAAGGTCTCGGATCCGTTGATCGAATACATCCAGCGCCTTGTTCGTCATAGTCGTCAGGCTGGGGAATTTGCTTTCGGGCTTTCGCCGCGGGGTGCCATTGCGCTTTTACACAGTGCGCGCGCCTGGGCGCTGATTCACGATCGCAGTCATGTTGTTCCCGAAGACGTGCAGGCCGTATTACCGAGTGTGGTGGAGCACAGGTTGCGAGAAGCGGCTGACTATTCGGGGCATGGCGGCGGCGCCCTGGCTCAAAAGCTCCTGTCCGGCGTAGACGTCGTGGGTTGATGGAGCAATAGGAACAGATGGCGACCTCGCGAAGTAGGATTCGAACTCCTATGTGGCCGGGGAATGTCCCCTCCCAGGATCTCCAGGCCAGCAGGTTCGGCCGCTGGCTGTATCGGCGTATCCCTCCAAGCCGGCAGATCACCCTCAGCCAGAGAAATGTATTCATTTTTCCGAACCTGACCGGGTTCGTTTTCGGTGGGTTGCTGATGTTGTTGATTCTAGGCGCGATCAATTACCAGTCGAGCCTCGTGTATGGAGTTGCCTTTCTGTTGGGCAGCATGTTTCTCCTGACAATACTCTACACGTTCCGCAACCTTTCGGGTTTGACTCTGGAACTGGTGGGTACCCGTCCCGGTTTCGTCGGCGAGGATATAGAGTTCAACGTGCGGGTGGTCCGCCCTCAAGGGAAAGGCCGGGAAGGCATTCAACTTGGCTGGCCGGAAGGCATCAAACAATGGGCCGAACTCAACGAGCAGGAGGCGACCAGCGTTCGGCTTTTTGTTCAAGCCGAGCGCCGCGGCAGGCTCAACCCGGGAAGGCTGCTGGTAGAGACTTATTATCCGTTAGGCTTGCTGCGGGCCTGGACCTGGGTCGATCTCGGGGTCAAGGCGCTGGTTTATCCCAAACCAATTTTTCAGGACTTCCCCAGATCGACTTCCGGTCGGAGGGACGATGGAGTACTCGTCGATCCTCTGGGCAGCGACGATTTCAGTGACATCAAGAGTTATCTGCCGGGAGATCCGGTGAAACACATCATCTGGCGTTCTTATGCCCGTTCAGACCAACTGGTGGTCAAACGT
>JAPUJX010000490.1 GCA_027295975.1 Gammaproteobacteria bacterium | reverse complement strand
TGGGTTCATAAGTGAAAAACTCGTATCATAAGCGCTTAATCCGGTAGCTTCGCACCGACCTTCTGGACTTCCTGGTAGGGTTCGAGCCAGACGACCGATTCGTCGTGCAGATCGACCACCTGGATGCGATTCCCCCACGGGTCGCGGAAATCGCAGCGGAACGGCGGTTCCGTCTTCAGGCCGTACTTTTTAGTAATCTTCTCGCGGACTTCTGCGATCTGGTCTTCGTCTCGGACCATGATGCCGAAGTGCTTCCAGCGGTCGGGTTGAATCTCGTCCACCTTGAATATCGCCAGGAACTGATGCTCGCCGAGCTTGCACCAGGCCGCGCCTTCGCCGCCGTCGCGCAACATTTCCAGATTGAAGACATCGCTGTAAAACGCAACTGCCTTCTCGACGTCATCGACTTCAATTGCGATGTGATTGCAACCAAACACACGAACTGCCATGGGGACTCCTCCTTAGCAAGAATTGGAAAAAGCACACGTAGATAGGGGTAAAACCATGCCAGGCAACGCATCAGTTGGGTAGCATTACCCCATGCCGGAAGTGGTCGTGAGCAAGGCATGGTGATGTGAGGGACGAATGGTGCATCGGTTGGGAATCCGCTGTCCTTCTCCGGGGGAGTGAGCCGGTTGGGTTGAACGTCTATGAAATTCAACCGTTAGCAGATGACAATTCGTCATCCGGCCGCAACACCGGACGGGATGGAACGGTATCGAGCACCGCAAGCGCGTCGGCCTTGGCGGCATTCGCCGGCTGCTGAAGCCGGTCCTCAAAGAAGGACTGCGTTTCTAAATTCGAGACCATCGATGAGATCGCATAGAGAAAAAACTGGTTCATCGAAACGTTCTGTTTTTTGGCCAAGGCGGCCGCTTTCCGATGCAAATCGTCGGGGAGCCGCAAGGAGAATTGCGACATCGAAATCACCTCCTGAATCGCGCCAGAAAATCTCTGGGCGAGATGACTCGAAAATGAAAGAGGTCTTGACAGACCGCAAAATGGCGTTGGTTAAACGTGACCAGGTAGTCGCTTCCACCTGCTAGGGCGCATTCGACCAGATGGTGATCTTTCTCATCAGGCAGTAGCGGTCACCAGAGATAGTATATCCGTTCAATCCGTGCAGCAACGTGTAGAAGCCCTGTTAAAAACGTGTCCATCGATTCGCTTGTGAAGCCCAATTGCTGTAAATTGTGGGGCCGTTTCAGTACCGCTTCGTATTCTAGAAAGAGCGGCACACTGATCGCCGGCGTAAATTCCTCACTCAGCGCGGCACGAAGAATCTGATGCGACGCCCCTCGATTGGAATACAACCCGGAAAAGACGATATCGGTGTCAAGTGTTGCGACTATCATTCCGTATATTATGCCATATACGGTATGATTTCGCCATGCGGTTTTGCCGGGCTATTGCGCAAACTCACATTCCATTACGCTGCCATCTGAAATTGACGGAATGCGCTTCACGGTTGAAAAGGTTCGCCCGTCCGGCGCAGGTCTTTGGTAATGCCGATCTGACACGTCACGTATGCACCGTCGCTTCGGAAACCGCGTGAGTTCAGCGTGCCCGCCGCATAGCCGGGCACGGCGTCGCCGATTGTGCCGACAATGAGATTGGCGTATTCGGCTGTGGTTTGGTGCAGATGCGAAACCAGAACGACCATGTCGGTCCAAGCGATCTTCAGGGCTTCCTCCCAGTTGGCACCCATGCCACAGGTGAAGTACTTGTCAGCGGTCTCCACCACGATGCCGCCGGTGGGAAAGCCGGGAACGCGGTCCACCTTCAGGGTAATCACGGAGTCGATTTCGACGCCGGTGCCGGTCAGTTCCCCGTCACCCATGCGAGCGTGGACGTCGCCGAGCGTGAGGTACCCGCCGGACTTCTGAGCGCGAATGTACACGGTGCTGCCGGCGCAGATGGAATTGTAGTCCATGTTGCCGCCGTGGTTCCAGGCGCATGGGTGGCCAGACACCGGTTCGAGCTGAATCACCCCGATCATGGGTTTGATGGGTACAACGAAATCCGGTGGGAAGTGGAGCAGGCCATCTTTGACCGGCGCCACCGAACGTAGGCTGCCCCGGAACGGCCCGCCGTTGTTGTAGTAGCCGTAGGGGCCAACTTGGAGATCGATGATGTCAATGGCAATCCAGTCGCCGGGTTCGATGCCTTCGATGACGAATGGCCCGCCGGGACGTGAGCCGCGTGGTGTGGTCAATTCCGGGACGACGCCGGGGTAAAGGTCGCCGTCGGCGCCACCTGGGGTTTCGATAATCACGGTCTCACCAAGTTGCAGGGTGCCTCGAATCTGTCCCCGTTCGGGGTCGTCTGGCCCCGTATAGTAGGGGGTTCGCGTGAAGCGTCTCATGATACTTTGATCTCCTCCTATGCCGATGCAATCGTCAATTCCTTCAGCTTATCCTCGTCCAACTCGACACCCAGCCCCGGCGCTTCAGGCGGATAGAGGTAGCTCCCCTCGGCTCGGATGCGCTCCTTCGCCGGAGACGCCATATAGAGGACCGGTCCCATCGGATCGCAGGGCAAAGGCAGGTTGGGCATCGATACGCCCACGTGGATCTGTGCCGCTGTCCCCAGGGTGGATTCCTGATCGGTGCCAATTAGGCACTTGAGTCCGGCCGCTTCGGCTAACGCGAATAGCCTTCGGATGTGGGTCGGTCCGCCGGAAACGCACGCCACGTTGAACACCGTGCAGGCGCCGCGTTCGGCTGCCTCGTATCCGAGCGCTAGGTTGTTGATGTGCAGGCTCACCGGCAGATCCATTCGCTTCGTGAATTCCGCACAGACCCGCAGGTTACGCGACGGTTGCTCGAAATGATAGGGCTCATGGTGCCGGAGCTCATCGGCTTAGCGCAGTGCGGTTTCCCTTTCCGTGAAGCGGCCGGAAAAATCCTGTTGATTCAGCCGAATCTGGTCGCC
>JAPUJX010000049.1 GCA_027295975.1 Gammaproteobacteria bacterium | reverse complement strand
CGCCTTCTGCTCGGCACTCGACCGCTTGGTATCGAATTCAGAAATATCAGCGCCTGAAACGAACGCTTTTCCACCCGCGCCGCGCATCACAACGCACCGGACCGCATCATCGGCTGCAAAATGCGACAGGATGTCGCTGATGCCTTGCCACATCTCCAGCGACAGTGCGTTGTGCCGCTCGGGGTGGTTGAATATCATCCAGCCGATGCCGTCCTCGCTATGTCCGAGCATCCAGTCGGTTTTGAGTTCCAGTTGTTTGCTCATTTTTTTGTCCGTATTTCATGGGCTCGTGCCACTAGTTTCCGAGCCCGGGTGAGGTGTGGCACGTCAACCATTTTGCCTTCGAAGCGGATCGCCATTCGCCCTTGTGCTTGCGCCTCGGCGAACTCGGAGATCAGGCGTTTGCTTTCGTCGACTTCTGCTTCGGTCGGAGTAAACGCGGCGTTCACTACGTCGATCTGGTTTGGGTGAATTGTAATCTTCCCTGTATAACCCATCCAGGCGGCTTCTTTGCACTCGCGCTCGAGCCCACGTTCATCGGCAATGTCCACGAAGACCGTATCGAGAGGTTGGACATCCCCGGCCGCGGCACACAGCAGGGTCTGGGTTCGACAGTGTCGGTACAGGTCGAGAAAGGTATTGTCGTCGAACCGGTTGCGCGGCGCCCCAAGCGCGGCGGACAGATCCTCCGCGCCCCAGGACAGCGCTATGACCCGTTTGCATTGTGTGAACGTGGGCAGGTTGAGAACCCCCAGAGGGGTTTCGGTGGAGACCAGGATCAATCCCACCCCGCCCGGCGGATGATCGAAGTCCCGTTCGAGCAACGTGAGCCTGGCGTCGATGGTCTGCAGTTCGGCGAGGGTCGACACCTTGGGAACCATGTAAACATCCGGCGGATATTCCATGGTTGCCTCGAGATCCGCGAGTCCCCAAGGCGTGTCCAGGGGGTTCATGCGTACGCTACGCTCCTGCCCCGCAAAGTCCACGTCGCGTAACCAACCGGCAACTGCCTCTCTTGTTATGTCCTTTCGCTCAGGCGTAACGGCATCCTCGAGATCGAGCACGAGACTGTCGGCGGCGGTGGTCAGAGCCTTCTGAAGCATTTTTTCGTTTGCCCCGGGAACAAAATGCACCGAGCGCCGCAGCCGTACGCTGAGGGAGTGGAGACGCTCGCTGATCGAGGCAAGTTGTTCGCTCATGAGGACGGGGAACGCATCATCATCGCTCCGCGGGTGCAGGAGCAGACAAGCTCGCCGCGCTGGTTGGTTCCCCGGTGTTCAAATGTGACGATTCCCCGGTCGGGTTTGGTGCGGCTTTCCCGTTTGTCGATTACCACGGTTTTGGAGTAGATGGTGTCACCGAGGAATACCGGATTGGGAAAAGAGGTTTTCTCGAATCCCAGATTACCGAGGGTGGTACCGAGGGTGGTGTCACCGACGGAGAGCCCGATTACCACCCCCAGGGTAAAGATGCTGTTCACCAGGATCTGGCCATGTTCCGTAGCTGCGGCAAATTCTGCGTCAACGTGTAATGGTTGTGGATTCATCGTCAGCGTACTGAACAGAAGATTGTCCGTCTCGGTGACCGTTCGACCCGGAAGGTGGGAAAATTCCATGCCGACATCGAGTTCTTCGAAATATTTACCCGTCATATCCCTCGTTTCTCTTCCTCGGGGAGGTTTCGCTGAACCACAACTTAACCGCTCCCACCGCGGTTTGCCAAGATGTCGCGCGGTGAGGTTGATCCGAGCACCGGGCCGTCCCGGAAAAGGCGTGATGCAAGTACGAGGTAAATAGCGGAAGATCGTGTTTTGAACGGCTTACGGGGAAGTGCATGGATTTCGAGATCACCGAAGAGCAACAGCTGATTCGCGATGCGGTAAAGAAGGTTTGTACGGGCTTCCCGGACGAGTATTGGTCGAAGTGTGACTCGGAACATCGCTTCCCGTGGGATTTCTACAACGCCATGGCCGAAGGTGGTTGGCTCGGAATTGCCATACCGGAAGCCTATGGCGGGAGTGGTCGGGGAATCACGGAAGCGAGCCTGGTGCTGGAAGAAGTCGCGGCTTCCGGAGCCGCCATGAATGGCGCGAGCGGCTTGCACCTGTCGATTTTCGGCATGCACCCCGTCGTGCGACATGGCACCGAGGAGATGAAACAGACCTATCTGCCCCAGGTGGCAAAAGGAGACCTGCATGTTGCTTTTGGTGTCACCGAACCCGACGCGGGTACGGACACCACTTCCATCACCACCAGCGCACGCCGGGAAGGCGACCACTACATCGTGCGTGGCCGCAAAGTGTGGACTACGAAGGCGCTTGATTCACAGCGGGTATTGCTTCTGGTCAGAACTACCCCGAAAGAAAAAATCGAAAGACGCACCGATGGCTTGACCCTGCTGCTGGCGGAACTGCAACGTCCGGAAGTGACCATATCGCCGATTGAAAAAGTTGGACGTAATGCCGTATCCAGCTGCGAGGTGGTTTACGACGATCTTCCGGTGTTGGTGACCGATCGCGTGGGAGAAGAAGGCAAAGGATTTCGTTATCTGCTTGATGGGCTCAATGCGGAACGCATACTCGTCGCCGCCGAGGCGCTTGGGATCGGTCGTGCCGCTATCAGGCGAGCGGTAAATTATGCCAACGAGCGGATAGTATTCAATCGCCCTATCGGGCAGAACCAGGGTGTTGCCTTTCCGTTGGGCGAGGCACACATGCGCCTGGAAGCGGCCGAGATGATGATCCGCAAAGCATCGTGGATGTTGGACAACGACCAGTCCTGCGGTGCGGAAGCCAACATGGCCAAGTGGCTCGCGGCGGATGCGGCCTTCCAGGCGGCCGATCAGGCGGTACAGACTCACGGCGGTGACGGTTACGCCAAGGAGTATCACGTAGAGCGCTACTGGCGGGAAGCCCGGATGACGCGCCTCGCACCCATTTCCCAGGAAATGGTACTCAACTACGTGACGGAACATGTGCTGGGTCTGCCTCGATCTTATTAGATAGATATCAGCAGGAAGATCCTTCTGGCGGGTGCGCAAGACGCTTGAATTTGCCGTTGAATGGTGATTAGCTCTGCCCCCCGGTGGGATCGGGGAGAATAAAAAAATGATCGAAAGTGACAGGACTTCGCAACAGAAAGTAACAAATGAGGGGGCGATGGGCTTGTTCGCCGCAGCGGCGGTACTGGCGCTGATGGTGTTACTGCTCGCTAATCCCTGAGCTCGGCGCCTACCCGGATGCCGATCAGGCGCGGCCCGTCAAGCGCTTGCGCTTGTTCTGAACGTAGTCGACGAGAATGTATTCACCAAGTTTTTCGGGTGATGTGTAGAACACCCTTCCGCCGTTGATTCTGGCAATTTCGTCCATGAAAGCTTTTAGATAATAGCTGGAGTCAAGCATGAACGTGTTGATCGCTATGCCCCGCGTGGTGCAATGTTTCACGGCGCGAAACGTTGCGCGAATGGTTTCAGGGGTCGGTGGATAAGCAAATTGCGCTTCACCGTTTTCCAGATGCGCGGTTGGCTCGCCGTCCGAGATCATTATGATCTGCTTATTGCCCCCCTGGTGTCTGGCCAGGAGTTTGTCGGCGAGCAACAGCGCGTGCTGCATATTCGTCCCCAGCTCATATTCGTCCCATTGCAGGTAAGGCAGGTCGTGTGGCTTCAGTTCTTTGGCATACGCGGCGAAGCCGATGATGTAAAAACTATCCCTCGGGTACTGGGACGTAACGAGGTTGTGCAAAGCGAGGGCAACCTTT
>JAPUJX010000489.1 GCA_027295975.1 Gammaproteobacteria bacterium | reverse complement strand
GTGGGTCATGGATTTCCATGGTAACAAAGGCGATGACCAGACTCACGGGGCAGGTAGCTTCTTTACCCGGGGAATGGCGTCGATGAACCAGTTGCCGATTCCCCAACCCAGCAGCTCTTCGCATGATGAGAACCTGCTTTCGGCGGGCGGGTCCTGCCCGAGCAGGCACAACGCGAGGTAGAGATTTTCCCGGGCGTTGGTATTGTCGACGGGCGCTGCATGGTACTGCTTGGAGAGTTTTTGCCCAGCCGCATTCACCAGGGTCGGGATATGCGCATAACTCGGCGCCTCGAGATTCAGCAGCTGCATTAGATACAGTTGCCGTGGCGTGTTGTCCAGCAGATCCGCGCCTCGCACCACCTGGGCAATCTCGACGTTGCCATCGTCCACGGCTGTCGCCAGCTGATAGGCAATCAAGCCATCCCGGCGTTTTACGATGAAATCTCCAACGGTCTCGTTGAGGCGGTTTTGCTGTCGTCCCTGGATGCGGTCGACAAACCCGGGATCGGCATCCGCTACCTCCAGCCGGATAGCCGTATCGGGGGCCGGGTTTCGCTGCTGGCGACAGGTGCCGGGATAAACGGTTATTCCACGAAGCTGGCGCCGCGAACAGCGGCAATAAAACGTTCTGCCGGCGGCGGTGAGGGTGTTCAGAGCCGCTTCGTAGTCGGCTGCGTGTCGACTCTGCCAGGCAACCGGTCCATCCCAGTGAAGTTCGTGGTCCGCCAGGGTGCGGATGATGTCGTTGGCTGCACCAGGCACGGTGCGCGGGGTGTCGATATCGTCGATTCGCAGACGCCAGGGGATGCCCTGGGACCGTGCGTCGAGAAAGCTGGCGGTTGCGGCCAGCAGCGAACCCATGTGTAAAGGCCCGGTCGGTGAAGGCGCAAATCGCCCACACGCGGTACTCACAGGGCGTCTTCGGGAGCCTGAGAGTAGATTCTGTTAACCGCGAAGTTGTTTTTCTTTGATTTCTGCGAGTGATTTGCAATCGACACACTGGGTTGCGGTTGGACGTGCTTCCAATCGGCGTAAGCCGATTTCCACGCCACAGGTGTCACAATAGCCATAATCTTCCTGATCCAACCGCTCGATGGTCTGATCGATTTTCTTGATGAGCTTGCGTTCCCGATCCCGGGTGCGAAGTTCGATACTGAACTCTTCTTCCTGAGTAGCCCGGTCTGCGGGGTCGGGGAAGTTCGCAGCTTCGTCGCGCATGTGGTGAACCGTGCGGTCCACCTCTTCCATCAGATCCTGACGCCATTGCAGGAGAAACCCGCGAAAATGGGCCTGTTGGCCCGAGCTCATGTAGGCTTCGGTTTTTTTCGGTAGATAAGGGGTGTAATTCTTGAATTGAGAATCACCTGTGGTCGGAATAGTTTTTTTACGTGCTTTAGCCGCCATATTTCGTTCGATCCCGTACTGACAGTTCGTGACCAGCCCGTGGGCCGGCTGCGAATAGGCCTGAAAAACGAAGGGCGCGTAAGCTACCAGAACAATTTGCCGTTGACCATATAAACTGGCGAATTATTTGAGGGCTTCGTCGAGGTCTCTGTGATATGGCCCTTGGTTATCGGAGTATTTGGAGAAATCGGTGAAGTATGCTGCCCGCCTCGAACGGATAACGCCTTTTCGGGTCATGGAATTGATGGAAAGGGCCAAGTTGCTCGAAGCCGCGGGGCATCGAGTGGTCCACTTTGAGGTAGGAGAGCCAGATTTTGTTACCGCGGCTCCTATCGTCGCCGCCGGGAAACGGGCGCTGGATGCGGGTGAAACCAAATACACTCAGGCATTGGGAATCCCCGCGCTGCGTGGACGCATAGCCAGGTATTACGCCGAGCACCTCGGCGTCGATATCTCGGAACAACGGGTTGTCGTTACTACGGGTGCGAGCGGGGGGTTGTTGTTGCTCAGTGCACTGTTGTTGAATCCCGCTGAAGAACTGCTCATGGCCGACCCCGGGTATCCCTGTAACGAGGTATTTGTCAGTCTCGTCAACGGGGTTGCGGTGCGGATTCCCGTTACCTCGAACCAGGATTTTCAGCTCGTGCCCGGTGATGTGACCGACCGCTGGGGGGCACATACCCGCGGGGTATTGATCGCCTCTCCCGCCAACCCCACCGGGACGATGTTGCGCCGGGAAACCCTCCGGGATCTGATCGGGGTGGTCAAAGAACGCGACGGGTTCGTCATTCTGGACGAAATTTACCAGGGTCTCGTGTACGACGACTCCATTGATTATCGAACTGGCCTGGAGTTGTCCGATGAGCTGTTCGTGCTGAACAGCTTCTCGAAATATTTTGGCATGACCGGTTGGCGGCTCGGCTGGATGGTGGTTCCCGAATTAGCGCTGGATGGCTTGTCCAGGCTCGCCCAGAACCTGTTCATTTCGCCTTCGAGCATCGCCCAACATGCGGCGATAGCCGCGTTCGACCCGGCTGCGATGGAAGTCCACGAAGCCCGGCGTTCAGCCTTCGCCAACCGTAGACGCCAACTGCAGGCTGGCCTCGAAAGCCTCGGGTTCCACATTCCGGTAACACCGTCGGGCGCCTTTTACCTGTATGTGGATGTTTCCCACACCTCCCTCGATTCCTATGACTTCTGTTGGCGGCTCATTGATGAATACCAGGTGGCAACTACTCCAGGCATCGACTTCGGAGACCATGACGCGGGTCGTTACGTACGTTTTGCCTACACCACCGACGAAAAATCCATCGATCTCGGTTTGCGGCGGCTTGGCGATGCGCTGACCGCCTGGGGTGAATGACACCCGTGCGGCTGAATCCACCACTTGCCCGGGGAACCCTGAGGCGGCGTTATAAGAGATTCCTGGCTGATGTGGTAACGGCCGAAGGCCGGGCGATTACGATGTTTTGCCCCAACACCGGGGCAATGCTGGGTTGCTCGGAACCCGGTTCCACCGTCTGGTTTTCGGCCTCGAACAATCCAACCCGCAAGTATCGGCACACCCTGGAGGTAGTTTTAACCGCGCTTGGCAGGGTGGGAGTCAACACCGCGCGGGCCAACGATCTGGTGGCCGAAGCCCTTGACGCCGGCGGTGTGGCTGAACTCACCGGTTATGGGACGATCACCCGAGAAGTGCGGATTCCCCATGAGAACGGTCGTTTCGACTTCCTGCTCAGCGAGCCGGGCAGGGCGGACTGTTATGTCGAGGTCAAGAGCCTCACCCTCGGGTACCCCGATGGCACGGGAGCCTTTCCCGACACCGAGAGCAAACGGGCACTACGGCATGTGCGGGCCCTCGAAGCCCGGGTCAAAAACGGTGAACGGGCGGTGCTGTTGTATTGTGTACAACACACGGGCATCAGGGTCGCAACCACGGCCGACGATATTTACCCGGCGTATGGGGAAGCCGTACGGTCCGCCCTCGACTCAGGTGTTGAGGTACTCGCACGAAGCTGTCGTATCGAGCGGGACGAGATTTCCCTTGGCGATAAGATCGTTGTCAGGGCGTAACCAGACGCAGCGAGGGGCGATGTCTTTTCGGGTCGGGTTTGTGGTAAGTGTCCTGTTTCACAAATGAGTTTAACGATCTGCTGGTCTTTTTTGCCCCTGGAAGCGTTACTCCTCCTCGCGTGGGAGTCCCAATCCTTCGGATTGCGTGACCACATACTCGTCGTCGCGCCTTGCCGGGAACAAAACAT
>JAPUJX010000488.1 GCA_027295975.1 Gammaproteobacteria bacterium | reverse complement strand
TGGTCGAACCATTTGCTTCTGGCATCAAAAAAGGATTGTGTGGCAGTCTGAAATCGCGCCCACAATTTCTCGCTGTCATCTTTGAGTATGGATTTCAGTTTCCGCCAATCGAGTTGCAACTGTTTAATCGAGTCCGCCGTTTGCTTCCAATTCATTTCGAGTGACAGCTTTTCTGCTTGTTCACATAAGCTGGTAGCCTTCTCACGAGTAACGTTCTGCTCAACAATAAAACACGCATAACACAGCTGATGTGAGCTGGTATCGTAAAAGGAAACATCACAGCTTGAGCAGGCTTTACTCAGGACTTTAGAGTCTTCCAATAGCCCCTTTTGTTCCGCATGCTCCTCCCATTCACCAATGCCACGATCATAGGTAACCTTGCCGTTTTCAGTTATCTTGTGACTGTGAGGAATGTTGAATGGGAACGTTTTGAATAGTTTGGTGGAGTCGTATATTGCTTTCGAAACTTTTTTGATTTCGATTTTGTATTCGTTAATCTGTTTGGACTTCCCATCCTTTAGCCGATGAAGAACCACGAGATACGGACCTTGTTCCGTGGCAGACTGATCGACAACCCTCCATCTAGCCGTTGCCGGAACAGGATGGTCAGGGAACATCTCATGCCACGCCAAGCTGACCGTTGCCCTGGACAGACTAACGTTGAAACCGACCAGCTTCGTTTTGTTCTTCTCGTCATAAATACGGGATGTTCTATAGGTCGAATACAGAATGGGCCGGTCCAGTCTGATTGCCCGCAGGATCGCTTGGTATAACTCGGGGGCAATTCGGTCTGGGCTCCAACCCATACTCATCTGAGTGTTCTTGACCTCAGACTTCCGACTCCTTTTTTCAACAATGGCCAAACCGCCGTCAGCCAGCGCAATGGCAAAATCAATACTGTGAATATTGTTTTGCCCGGTTTTGACTAACTTGCTATCCGGCCATCGTGACAGAAATCTGTTTCTGCAAGCTTCTTCCAGAAAATGCACTTCACCCTTAGAACTCATACTACCCTTCGTTAGCGCTCAATTTTCTGGCTGTCTCGTCTGGCTTCGCCAGTATAGTGAATGGTCTCGGGTAGTCGTTTTGCGAGTACGCAATAATCGTGAATTTGGACGGTAACCAGCATGGCCAGGTCTCAAATCTGAAGAATTCTCAACCTATCTGAGTCGGCCCCTGCAGCACGGCCGGCCCGTTGAGTCCGACCATGCGTGCGCTAGCCAAGGAACACGGCTTCGTCGATGCTTGCGAAATGATGTCTGCGGTGTCATTATGCGGTCACTATGTCCGTCCAAATTACGATTCGAGGCGTGCCTGAAGAGGTGCGTGACGAACTCGCGGCGCGCGCCGCGTTGCAACGAAAATCCATGCAGGAATACCTGCGGGGCGAGCTGGAACGTTTGGCGTCACGTCCGTCCCTCGATTCCTGGTTGCAAACGGTACGTGATCGAAAGGACGCGGCGTCGAGCCGCATCACGCCAACGGCGATATTGCGTGCCCGCGATGCGGATCGAACGTGACGGTTGCGCTTGATGCATCGGTGATCGTCGCGGCGTTGATCGATTCAGGAGCCCAAGGCAAGTGGGCGGAATCTGTCATTTCCAGCCAACCGCTGGTGAGTCCTGAGCTGGTCATGGTGGAGACGACTAATATCCTTCGCCGGCTGGAGCGAAGGGGCGATGTCTCCCGGCTCGAAGCGACCAGCTCGCAACGGGATCTTCTTCGTCTCGATTTAGAGCTGTTTCCGTTCGCACCATTTTCGGAGCGGATCTGGGCGTTGAGAGACAACGTGACCAGCTACGACGCCTGGTATGTGGCAGTCGCAGAGGTGTTTGACTGCCCGCTTGCGACGCTGGATCGCAAGCTCACTGACGCGCCCGGAGTGATGTGCGAATTCCTCACGCCTTGATGGGTACTATCAACCAAGGCGGCAACTGCTACCGGGATACGGGCCACTCCCGACAGTAATTCTGGTGCACCGAGGACCCTCGGTTGTCGTTTGACGTAGGTGTAGTAGGCATACATCCAACTCTCCCACCCACTCGGGTATGATTTCAGCGACCAACAAAGAGTCTTCGGTATGGTGACCCCACTCGTACAGCGCGTGTATACCCGGGTACTTGAGCACATCGTCGAGCATGGCTGGGCGCCACACTACACCGATCTCGCCGCGGAGTTCGGCATCAGCACTGAAGAGACACGGGTTGCCATCAACGAGGCGGCGGAATTCGCGGTGGGCTGCTGGACCTCGCCAGGCACGGATCAGGTCGGCTCATGGGCTCCGTTCAACAGCACACCTACCCACTACCGGGTGACCATCGACGGCAAGACCCAGTGGTTCGGTCAGTGCGGGCTCGAGATCAATGCCATTCGCTGGCTGGTTCCCGGAAAAGAAGTGATGGTGGAAACCAGAGATCTGGCGACGGCCGAGCCGATCCGCGTGCGTTTCAAGGACGACGACATCCTCGAGGTCTTTCCGGAGACCACGGTCGGCCACATCAACCATCCGATGTGGAAATGGAGCGAGTACCCGTCCCCTGAGAACTGAGAACGCATGAATCTCTTCGCGTGCGAAGACAACGTTTTCAAGTGGTCGCAGACAGACCCGCAATCCCGGGACGGAATTCGACCGCTGGCGGATTGGGCGGCGGTATTTTCCATTGATCTGTTCCGGCGACGACTCGACTCCGACTATCGGTCGAAGATGATCGAGTACCGTGCCGAGATGAGAGAGGTTTTACAGGAACGGGGGATGACCGGGCCATGGTTT
>JAPUJX010000487.1 GCA_027295975.1 Gammaproteobacteria bacterium | reverse complement strand
GGCCTTTGCCGGAACCGATATCTGCGGCAATCGAGAGCGGGAATCTGGTAGTCGCTTCGGTGCTTTCGGGTAATCGCAACTTCGAGGGGCGGGTACATCAGGAGGTGCGCACCAACTGGCTTGCATCACCACCGTTGGTTGTGGCGTATGCCCTTGCCGGTACCACGCGCATCGATCTCAGTTCGGAACCCATCGGCCAGGACGACGAAGGAGAAGATGTTTTTCTGAAAGATATCTGGCCGAGTAACGCGGAGATTGCCGATGCCGTCGAACAGGTTTCCGCGGACATGTTCGAGCGCCAGTACAGTGACGTGTTTACCGGTCCCGAGGCCTGGCGGGCCATCGATATCAGCGACAGCGGTACCTTCGGCTGGGAAAACTCGACATATATCAAGCAACCGCCGTTTTTCTCTGTCGGTGACGATCTCGATCAGCCGGTGGAAGTGGCCAACGCGCGAATCCTGGCGTTGCTTGGCGATTCCATCACCACGGATCACATTTCTCCGGCCGGTGCCATCCAGCCCGATAGTCCAGCGGGGCAATATCTGCAGCAGCACGCCGTGAACGTTGTCGACTTCAATTCATATGGCTCCCGGCGCGGCAATCACGAGGTGATGATGCGCGGTACGTTTGCCAACACCCGCATCAAAAATGAAATGGTGCAGGGTGTGGAAGGGGGCTACACAAGACATATTCCCACCGGCGATACCCTCAGCATCTACGATGCCGCCATGCGTTACCAGGGCGAAGATACCCCCCTGGTGGTGATTGCGGGTAAAGAGTACGGCATGGGCTCGAGCCGGGATTGGGCTGCAAAAGGCACGCGGTTGCTGGGCGTGAAGGCGGTTGTAGCGGAAAGTTACGAACGCATTCACCGCTCCAACCTGATTGGCATGGGCGTGCTCCCCCTGCAATTCAGGGAGGGTGAAGGCCGCACGAGCCTGGGCTTGAGTGGTGATGAAATCCTCAACATCCGCTTGCCGGAAGGTAGCCGGGAGATCACTCCACGACAAACGCTTCTGCTCGATGTGCGTAAAGCCGATGGCGGGGAACAAACCATCGAAGTGCAAAGCCGGTTGGATACGGAAAACGAAATCGCCTATTTCAGATGCGGAGGGATTTTACAGTTTGTGCTGAACAATCTCGTTGCCGCCGCGGGTTGAGCGGGGGATCGCAAGCTAACGGTCTATCGAGCTCAGGGGGATCTTGGTCAGGGTGCTTGCGCGGCCGATTCAACCCGAGTCCGCCACACCGCGCGGAATGCGGTGACGCGTGGGATTGACACGTCCCGCCGCCGTGGTCTTCGACATGGACGGGCTGCTGCTCGATTCCGAACGGCTCGCTCGGGCATCTTTCCTGCAGGCATGCCGTTCCTTCCAGTGGGAGCCGGACATGAACGTTTACAATCGGTGTGTCGGCACCACCGTTGAAACCACCGAATACATTTTGAAAGAAGGCTTCGGAGGGGAGTTTCCCTTCGATCAGGTCAGCGAACTCTGGGAGAGGCTGTATCACGACCACGCCCTCCATCGTCCCATCGACGTGAAAACGGGCGCGCGGGAGTTACTGACCCGTTTGGGGTCCCTTGCCATACCGAGGGCGCTCGTAACGTCCACGCAGCGTTCCACGGCTATCGCCAAACTGAACCACGCGGGTCTGGAGGGTCATTTTTCCCACCTGGTTTGCGGTGGGGAAACGACCCGCGGCAAACCCCATCCCGAACCCTACCTGGAAGTAATCCGGCGGATGGAAGTGAGCCCGGAAAATTGTTGGGCTCTGGAAGATTCGGACAACGGCGTACGTGCCGCTCACGCTGCAGGCCTCGAAGTATTTCAGATCCCGGATCTACTGGAACCAGGTGCCGAGGTGCGTGAACTCGGCCACCACATCGTGGATGATCTCGCCGATGTTTTGTCGTTGCTGGAAAAAGGGTGTTCAATTAAGAATTGATTGAACCTGACCCCCTTTTTCCCCTCTCCCTCAAATCAGAAGTAAATCGAACTCAAAACGAACGTCAGGGTAATCCACATCAACACGGTTAGTGGCACGCCGACCTTGACGAATTCGAGAAAGGTGTAGTTCCCTGCACTCATGACGAGCAGATTCGTTTTGTATGCCATGGGGGTCGCGTAACTCATGTTGGCGCCAAACAGTACCGCCAACACGAACGGTTCCGCCGGTAACCCGAGCTGCTGGGCGATGCCGATGGCTATGGGCGTACCGATGACGGCCGCGGCGTTGTTGGACACGACGTTGGTCAAGACGGCCAGCAGCGCCATCAGCGCCGAGAGAATGATTGTTGGGCTTGCCCCTGCCGTGACCGATAGGAACACGGAAGTGATGTACTCGGTTGCCCCGGTGCTGACCAGGGCTTTGCCGAGCGCGAGGCTTGCCACCACCACAAAAAATACCGAAGGGCTTATCGCTCGAATGGCAGCGCCGAGGTTGAGGCAGCGGGTGAGCAACAGTAATGCAGCGCCCGCGGTTGCGCTGACGGCGATGGGCATCAGACCGGTTGCGGCGAAAGCGACTACGAACAACAGGATCCCCAGGGCAATCGGCGCTTTGCGGGTTCTGGGAAGCGCGACACTTGCGTCGAGTACCAGAAACTCGGTGCTCTGCTTCAATTTTGCGATCTGATCCCGTGCCCCCTGGACCAGAAGAATGTCGCCGGGCTGAAGGATGACCTCCTGGATCTCCTCGGATGGGCGCCAGACGTCTTTACCGGCGCGGTGCAGAGCCAGCACGGCAAGCTGGTAACGCGATAGAAAGCGGGCAAAACGCAAGTTGGTTCGATCGAGGCTCGAACCCTGCACGACGGCCATCTCCGCCAACATCTGATTTTCGGCGGACATGGGGTGTGCTTCGTCCACCTCGTGGTCTTCGGAATACAGTTTCGCTTTGAGCGCCTCTTCAAAGGACTTCAGTTTTGCGGGCGTGTCTCGTACGCGCAGACGATCGCCCGCTTTCAACATGACGTCCGGCAGGGGCAGAATGAAAGTGTCGCCGCGTCGGATGCGCACCACGTGCATGTCGCCACCCGTGAGGGCCATGGCATCGGTCAATGTTTTGCCCGCCACGGGCGAGTCTTCTTCGATATGCAACCGCGCCTCGAAAATGCGCGGTGATGTGTCACCCAGTGCAATCTCCCGGTCTGGAAGCAGTCTGGGCGCGATCAGCCACAAATAGACGATACCGACCCCGGCTGCGATTGCAGCAGGCACAACAAAGTCGAACATGCCAAATCGGTCCAGGCCGAGGTCCACCGCAACGCTGACGACGAGCAGGTTTGTCGAGGTGCCGATCGTGGTACCCATGCCGCCGACCAGGGTGGCAAACCCCATCGGCATCAGTACCTTTGCGGACGAAGAGGAAGTACGCAGGCAGACGCTGATGAGAATCGGCAGCAACAGTACGACAACGGGTGTGTTATTGACGAAAGCCGACAGGACTGCGCCTACGACCAAGGTAGCGAGGAAGGAGAGGAACGGGGCGCGTCCCCAGAGTCGGCTCAACACGCGCCCCACCGGTTCCAGTGCGCCGGTGTGAACCAGTCCCTGTCCCAACACCATGAGTGCGCAGACCGCGATCAGCGCCTCGTGTCCGAACCCGGCGAAGAAATCTGTGGGTTCCAGACCTTCAAAAGGGAAAAGTGCGAAACCCACGGCTAGAACGGCGATCAATCCGAGGCTCGAGATTTCGAGTGGAATGCGATCTCGAGTGAACAGGTATAAAGTCACCACCGTCAGGAGCATCGCGGCTATGGCGTGGGCGTTTGGGCTGACGACAGGGGCCAGTTCAGTCATATAGAAACGTCTTTTGATTACCTATGCGCCGACGCAATGAACCACACAGCATCGATAGTTGGGCCGGGCGCTATCCGATCGCACTAAAACACCAACGCGACCACATCTGCAAAGCTTGCCACGAAGTGAACTTTGATTCCCTGTCGGATGTGGGTGGGTACTTCTTCGTAATCGCGCTCATTGGCGGCAGGCAGGATCACGTTTTTGATTTTCTGACGTTTGGCAGCCAGCAGCTTCTCCCGAATCCCTCCTATCGGGTACACTTTTCCGGTTAACGTTAGTTCTCCCGTCATTGCATAGTTGGCTTTTATCTGCTTGTTCCTGGCCAGTGACAGCAGTGCGGATGCCATGGTGATGCCGGCACTTGGGCCGTCTTTCGGGGTAGCGCCTGCCGGTACGTGCAGGTGGATGAATGATGCGTCGAAGTAACCCTCCGGTACTTCGAGACGGGATGAGTTGGCAACTACGTAGCTGAGGGCGATGGCGGCGGATTCCTGCATGACTTCACCGAGTTGCCCGGTGATGCGCATGCCTGCCTGACGATCGTGTACGCGTGTGGCCTCAACGGGCAGAGTGGCTCCGCCCAGGGTAGTCCATGCGAGCCCCGTGACCACTCCTACACCTTTCTCCAACGGTTCCTTGCGATACAACGGCTTGCCGAGGTAATCCTCGAGGTTGTCTATGGTAATGGTTATGGGCTTTTTGGCTTTCTGCAAAATCTTGATCACCGCCTTGCGGATGACACTGCCCAGGGTTTTGTCGAGACGGCGAACGCCCGCTTCCCTGGAGTAACCTTCGATAATCTTGCGCAACGCTGCCGCGTTGATCTTGATGTCCCCGCGTTTTCTCAATCCAGCCCGTGCGAGCTGACGAGGCAGGAGGTGTTTGGCTGCGATGGCGTATTTTTCTTTGTCCAGGTAACCCGAAAGGTGGATAACCTCCATCCGGTCGAGCAGGGCGGCCGGAATGGTGTCCAGCTGATTCGCGGTGCAGATGAACAACACCCTGGAGAGATCGAACTGCACGTCCAGATAGTGATCGCGGAAACTGAAGTTCTGCTCGGGATCCAGCACTTCGAGAAGTGCCGATGCTGGATCTCCCTGATAGGACATGCCGATTTTATCCACCTCGTCCAACATGATCACCGGATTGGCAACCTGAGTGTCCTTCAAGGCCTGGATGAGCTTGCCCGGTAAGGCGCCGATGTAGGTTCGCCGATGACCCTTGATTTCGGCCTCGTCGCGCATCCCGCCGACGGAGAATCGATAAAATTTGCGGTTCAGAGCCTCTGCGATCGAGCGCCCCAGGGAGGTTTTGCCTACCCCCGGCGGTCCCACGAGGCAGATGATGGACCCGGCAACATCACCCTTCATGATGCCGAGAGCGAGAAACTCGACGATACGC
>JAPUJX010000486.1 GCA_027295975.1 Gammaproteobacteria bacterium | reverse complement strand
CAGATGAGTTGCGAGCGTTGCAACCGCCGCCGCGGCGCCCGGGATCAGGCACGCGTCAGTAACGACCAGGACGACGATGTCCCGCCTCGACGCCCCCAACGCCCGCCGCAGCCCGATTTCGACCACGCGGTCCCGTACATTTGCGACCATCAGACCCATCAGCGTCGTTCCGCCCAGAAGCAGGCAAAGGACGGTAATGCTCCCGACCGTCAGACTGATGGTTTTCTGAAGCTTCCTGACTCCGCGAACCAGCGATTCAGGCGATACGAAGGAGACGTGCTGTACCCGGTAGTCCGGCTGCGACAGCAAGCGTTTTGCCGTTGACACCGCCTGGTTAAGACTCATCGAGGTTGCCACACGCAGGAAGATGGCGTCGACCATCGACCGGGGACCTGTGTGATACATCCGATTTCGAGTCGCATCGTTCATAGGTGGGTCCCCATGATTGGTTTCGGATTGCGGAGCAACCGTCTTTGGCACGAATACCACGCGTTCCCCAAGCATCAAACCGGAGTCGCCCAATTCCGCGTCCAATGCGCCACCGCCCACCTCAACGACTCCGACGATCTTGAATGGCACGTTGCGCAGCATGATGAGATTCCCGACTTCCCAGTTCCAGAGTGTGCTCAGCGATCTGCTTACGACGGCATTTCGCTCTCGATTTTCAACATCCCGATGATCGAGGAAACGTCCGTCGTGCAGATGCCATTGTCTGATGCGGGTCAAGGAACTGTCCGTTGCCACGACGGACAGCAGCTCCTGGGTGCCAAGAGTTGGAACTCTATGGACCCGCACCGTTGATACGGAAGAGTCAGGTAGGTTCACGGCCAACAACGCGGCATGGCGTTCTTCAAGGCCGGTACCAGGATTTCGGCCTGCGCCGCGATGCGCGAGAATGCCCACGACATCGACGCCTAATTCCTTGACGATTTGTCGGGATTTTTCCTGCAGCCCGCCGAGAACTGTGATCAGCACGGTGAGCGATGCGATCCCAACTGCAATCGCCATGAACGACAAACCAACCCTTCCCGGTTGAGCGCGGATTCCGTCCCAAACATCCCAGAGGGTGGACTGCAGCCGGCGTCCGGCCGCTGTCAGCTTTCGATCGATCCGGCCTGGCATACGAGATGGCGTGTACAGAAGGAAAGGAGTGAATCGTTGTGGGTGACCATCACGATGGTGATCCCCGATTGGTTGAGCCGCCGGAAGCACTCCATCACCGTATTTGCGGAAACCCAATCCATATTTCCGGTCGGCTCATCGGCAAGCAACAACCTGGGCCTGAGCGCTATAGCCCTGGCGATGGCCACGCGTTGCATCTCTCCACCGGAAAGGAGACGGACAGGCCGGTTGGCAATATTCGTCAGCCCCATGATTTCGAGTGCCTGCACAGCCTGGCGTTCCGCATCGGCCCGGTTGTTGTCGAGATAGCGAAAGCGAAAAAGCACGTTCCCATGTACCGACCGGTGGGGCAGCAGACAGTATTTCTGAAATACCATTCCGACTTTTTGCTTTCGAATCTCACACAAGTCGGGTTCCCGAAGCGTCGATACATCCTGTCCGTCGAACAGCACTGTTCCCGAGGTTGGATGATCCAGCAGCGCTACGAGGTGTAGAAATGTGGACTTTCCCGATCCGGATGGGCCGGTGATCGCCACGAATTCGCCTTGGGACACGCTAAGGTTTACGTTCCGCAGCACTTGAACGCGCCCACCCGGTGCCGCAAAGCTCTTGCTCACGTCCTGCATTTCCAATACCGGAGCGGGGTCGTTCATTCGATGAAAACTTCATCGCCGGGAATCAATCCCGCAATGACGTCATAGTTGTGCTCATTTGCCATTCCGAGCTCAATCTGCCGCGTTTCGCGGAGAGACCCCGTTGCGACCGTGGCAAACGACCTGCCGGCCTCCCAGCGCACCGCAACTCTTGGAATCAATGTGGTGTCAGGGTTGTAATAGGAAAGGATGTGGGCGGTCACCGTCATGCCCGGCCTAAGCCGCGAATCGACATCCTCGAGGCCGATTGCTACATGAAAAAACATTTGCCAAGCGGGTTGGCCCGGCATGGTCTGGACCATGGAACCGACCGTTTCCAACATCCCACGAAGTCTCACCCCGGGGTAGGCGAGCGGCTGGATGAACACATCGGTTCCTTCCTGAACAAGTGCGAGTTCCCCCTCGGGCACTTCCAGGTGGACCAGAAAGTCGTTCATGTCCGTCAGGACCATGAAAGGTTGATTCTGGAAAATGCTGTCGCCCACGCGAACGGTCCGGAACTCTCCACCGATGTGCAGGGGCTTGTAAATCACCGTACCGTCGGTGGGTGCCCGGACAACGCTGTTCAGCACCTGTTGTTTAGCCAGTTGCAGCGCTTGCGCGGCAGACGCCAGTTTTGCTTGTGCGCGTTTCAGCTCGGATGGATGTAGGAACTCTCCTGTCAGCTGAAGTCTCAGCTCCAGCGTCTCGAGCTGTGTTGTGATCTCTTCGACCTTGTCTTTCTGTTGTTCGATCTCCTGCTCCGAGACAAGCCCTTCCTTTGCGAGCCGGATACTTGCATCCAGATATTGCCGGTCTGAATTCAGCGTTGAACGGACCTCGATGAGATCCATGTCGAGTTCTCTCAACTCCAGCGGTATCTTCGCGTTTTTCAGACTGTTGAGCTCCGACTCGGCCAGTGCATGGTCCCTCTCCAACCCGACGACTTCCTGCTCGAGGCTCGACGATTCGAAGCGTACCAGCACGTCTCCGTTTGAGATCTCGGCTCCCTCGGGCGCCAGTTCTATCACCGTGGCACTGCCGCGAAATTTGGACGCGATCATCATCGCGGTTCTTGATTCGAGGCTGCCTTGGTAGGTCGACCAAACGGCCAATGGCCCTTTCGCCACGATCACCGTTTCTTCCTGGGACGCGTTTACGCTGCCTGCGCGTTCGTAGAGCAGATAGGCACCCAGTGGTACGGCAAGGAGAATCGGGATGATCAGCTGTCGTTTCATCGAAGCCTGGGCACGGGCTTAAGCTCCTGCGGAACTTCGATCAACGTGCCCAACGCACGGAATAGCCTATAACCCGAGATCGAAGCTTCTGCTCGAGCCAGGAGCAGCTGACGTTCAGCCTGCAAAAAGGCCGTTTCGGCGTCGGTGACGGAAAAATTGTCGCCGCGGCCGAATTCGAACAGGCGCCGGGCCAATTTTCCGCGAGCGGCCGCAAGGTCGAAGTTCCGGTTCGCAATCTTGACCTCCGCCTGGGCGCGTCGATAGGCGAGATAGTGCTGCTGCCCCTGCCGGGCGATGGAACGTTCGACGATCTCAACCGTCTGTTGCGCGGAACTCTGATCGATCCCGGCCTGACCCAGCGCGTTGCGTTCTCGTGTACGGTTTAGATCCGTGTCGACGGATAGGCCGACATACCAGGCGTTTTCTTCGAGACGTGCGGGGTCAAGGCCGATTGGGTCGTCTCCACGCCAGGAGTGACCGGCAATCAGATTCAGGTCAGGCAGAAGTTTTCTGCGTGCAATCCGAACGCCGCGGGCGGCATCCTCGGAGTCCTGCAGGGCTTGTGCATAGTCGAGCCGGTTTGCCAGCGCGATTTTGACGCACTCCGCAGATTGTGGAACGTCGAATTCCAATATAGGCGGTGGCTTCAGTTCGAAAAACGTATCGGGCATAAAGCCGAGAAGTTCGGCAAAGTCCCGCTGCGTGGAATCGAGGCGCTCTTTGCTCGATTCCAACCGCGCCAGAGCTTGGCCCTGCAGCAGCTCCACGCGCAGGGTATCGACGCGCGTCGTCCGCCCGAGCACCTCCTTCGTTCTGGTGACGCGGTGCAGTGCGTCCATGCGCTTGAACGAGGCCTGGTCGGATTGAACCTGCTGGCGAAGCCGTAGAAT
>JAPUJX010000485.1 GCA_027295975.1 Gammaproteobacteria bacterium | reverse complement strand
TTGCGAAGCCCCACACGCCTTCCTTGAAAACCCGACTGGAGACACCGCTGTCCACGCTGTGGGTATTGGTTGCGACATCACCGTTCAACAGGGCGATACGCACATTGGTGTTCTGTTGCAGGCGCAACTCGGTGTACTCGTCGAAACGGTTGGCGAAACCTGCGAGATTGGTGTCGCGAATGTTCATTGTCGTGTTTCAGTAGATGGAGTTGCCCGTTAGTTTACTCCACGGACGCAACCCTCAACGACCCGGCGCCGTCGATGGTTGCCCGGCGTGGGTTTCCCCCGCAAACGTGCGGGTGATGGACAGTATCCAGCGGCCGTACAGAAACAGTCCCACCGCCGAAACCACCGCGACCACGGCCATGATGTGCCAGACGACCCCGACGCTGTTGGCTTGATAGAGCGCCTGAGTCAGTAGTTCCGCCGGCTGCCCGGCAAACTCGACCATCCTTTGAAAAGCCTCCCCTTCGGGAATTGCGGCGATAGCGTCGCCCGACATGCCGTTGGCCGCGAGCCACTCCCGGGCTGCCGTCTCCTTGGCGGCAAATTTTCCGTACAGCAGGGGACCGAAGTAGCCTTCCAGCATCCAACCGACGGCGATGGGCAGGTTCGAGAAGCCGAGGTACATCGCCTTCTTGTCCGATGGCGCGATATTACCGATGTATTCCAGAAATTTCGGGCTGGAGAACATCTCGCCGGAACTGAAGATAAGAATGCCCGCCAGGCAGACCCAGGCGGCACTGGTCCAGCCGATGAGAAAAAATGCGACCGCGGTAAGCAGCGTACCGCCAACCATACTGGTCAGCGCGCGCACCTTGCCGCTCAGGTGGGCGAACGCGAAGCAGGTAATCATGATCAGGGCTGCATTCAGGTTGAGCAGGCCTTCGGGCATGATGCGGGTGCCATCGGTGCTCATGCCTAACAGAAAGATGACCACGGAATTTGAGGTGCCGCCCGAACCGAAAAGATCCTGCACGATCGTTTCGGTGTTCACCCAGTCGCGAATGTAGAGCGGTAACACGTCGAACAACGCGTTGAACATGAACCAGAATCCCATCATGACGACCAGAAACACCCAGAGGGTTGGCTGCATGAGTTCCTTCAGCGACTCCCATATGAGGTTCTGCTGTCTGGTTTCTCCGGACGCGATGCTGCGTTTGCGCTCCAAGCGTTCCTCGATGTTCGGTTCCCTGTATAAAAGCAGCAGCAGGAAGTTGATGGAGATGATGGCGGCGCAGGCAAAAAACAGATTCGACCAGGCGAGTTGCCGCAACTGGGCGGCGAGGAGAGGGCCCATCCAACCGCCTATGTTGACTGTCTGATAGAAAATGCCCCAGGCCATGGAGCTGTTCTGGCGGTTTGTACATTTGACCAACGTGCCCTGAATGCCTGGTTTGAATATTCCCGTACCGGTGGCGAGGATAATTGCACCGATCACGAAACCTTCGTAAGACGGGTAAAACCCCATGATCAGGTAGGCCACGATTTTGATTACCGTGGAGATAAAAATGGTCAGCTTGTATCCCAGCCGATCGGACAACCCGCCCACGAGGGCTGGCACGATGGATTGAAACAGGGCCCAGACGAAGAAAATGCCGCCGAGGTCCATGGCCGATACGCCGAGGCCGCCTTCGGATAACGGGGCCGTCGCATAGAGACCGGAAACCGCTCGCACGCCGTAATAGGCGAGACGCTCAACCATCTCCATCCCGCCGACGATCCAGAATACGTAACCGAGGCTTGCGATGGCGGCAAAAAGCCCCAGCTGTTCAACGTCTTCGAGGCCCTGTTCGTGATCGAGGTCGATATTGCTCATGGTATGGTGCCGTTTCGTTATTGTTGTTCGAATGGAATGTGAACGAACTGTTACGTCCGATCAATAGCGCATCATGAGGGGGATATTTTGAATACCCGGCGGCTGTGGCTGGCGATGGTGTGGCTGGTGGCGGCTACCCACGCCCGCAGCGAAGAGATACGGGTTCCGGAAACGGCAGGATTTGATGCGGCCAGCGTGCCGGCTTACGCGGGACAGCACACCTCGGTTTATGCCCACATCGACGAGAATCTGGATGTCCATCTTTCCCACCTCGTGCGCTGGGTGCGGCAGCCGTCCATCAGCGCCCAGAACGTCGGGGTGCGCGAGATGGCGCGGTTGCTCGTCGGCGATCTTCAAAACCTCGGTTTTTCCGAGGTCACCCTGGTCGAAAGTGCGGGTCACCCGGGGGTGTGGGGTTATTACGACGCAAATGCCGAAAAAACCCTGGTGATTTACATGATGTACGACGTGCAACCGGTCAACCCGGAGGACTGGCGGGTACCGCCGTTTGCCGGTGAGGTGGTGGACCATGCCCTTGGCAAGGTGTTGATGGCGCGCGCTGCGACGAATCAGAAAGGTCCCGAACGTGCATTTCTCAACGCCCTCGCCTCTGTTATCGCCGTGGCGGGAACGCTTCCCGTCAATCTGATGGTTCTGGCCGAAGGCGAAGAGGAGCTTGGCTCGCCCAACTTTCCGGAGATAGTCGCGGGGTATGCCGAACGACTCAGAACGGCCGACGGGGTGTTCTTCCCGTTCAACAGTCAGACGCCGAGTGGTGATGTCAGTCTGTTTCTGGGTGTGAAGGGGATCGTGTACTTCGAACTCGAGGCAAACGGCTCCTCTTCGGGAGGACCTGAGACCGCCGAGATTCACGGGTCCTACAAGGCGATTGCCGATGCGCCCGCGTGGCGTCTGGTCCAGGCTCTCGCCTCACTGACCTCGATCGACGGCAACGTCATCGAAGTTCCCGGTTATTACGATTCCATCCGGGCCCCCTCGGAAGAGGAAGTGTGGGTATTTAATGGGGGGGTCGCGTCCTGGGAGCAACGGGAAGCCGATATTCGCAAGGGGTTCGGTATCGCCGAGTGGATTGACGGCATCGCGGGTCGCCGTTCCCTCGCGACCCTGACCTTCGGCACGACATTGAACATTGACGGCATCTGGGGTGGTTATACCGGAGCAGGGGTCAAGACCATCCTGCCGCACAAGGCAACCGCCAAGCTCGACTCCCGGCTGGTGCCCGATCAGACGCCAACCGAGGCATTGCGATTGATTCGCGCGCACCTCGATGCCAATGGTTTCACTGATATCGTCCTGCGCAAGATCTCGGGATACCCACCCGCGCAGACGTCGGTTGATGCGCCGCTGGTGCGAGCAGCCCTGGGTGTTTTCAACAAACACGGCACCACGCCGAGTCTGAGTGTTCGCATCGCCGGCAGCGCTCCTTATTATGTATTCACCGATCTCGGGTTGCCGCTTATCGCGGCTGGCATGGGCCTGGGTGCCGGCGCGCACGCACCCGATGAATACATGGTGATCGAACCCATTGCCGGAAGTCGCGTTGCCGGGCTTGCCGAGGTGGAAAAATTCTACGTGGATTTACTCTACGCTTTGGCTGCAGCACGCTAGCACGCATTCAGGAGGATCAAAAATGTCCAACACACCGGCTGATGACCAGCAAATACTGCGGGTCGCAAATTGCAGCGGCTTTTATGGCGATCGGCTCTCGGCGGCGCGAGAGATGGTTGATGGCGGGCCGATTGACGTGCTCACGGGCGATTACCTTGCCGAGTTGACGATGGCGATTCTGTACAACCAGAAACAGCAGCGCGGCGACAAGTCCGGATACGTCGGCACCTTTTTGAAG
>JAPUJX010000484.1 GCA_027295975.1 Gammaproteobacteria bacterium | reverse complement strand
CGCCAGGAGCGAAGTATCCGAAAGGTGAATCCAGAATAGCGTTGGAATATACCAATAGCCGCGCAGGTCCATTTCCTGGTTCGCGGCCGACAGCAGTTCCCCAGCGGGCAGGATGCCGTTTTC
The DNA here is from genome assembly GCA_027295975.1 of Gammaproteobacteria bacterium. Lineage (GTDB taxonomy): Bacteria > Pseudomonadota > Gammaproteobacteria > Pseudomonadales > Azotimanducaceae > SMWK01. The sequence continues at coordinate 4,664 of JAPUJX010000484.1, read as the reverse complement.
CCCTATCAGTGCGGTGATTTGCCATCCACTGGACAGGAAAGCAAACAGCGCACACAAAGCGATGCCTCGATAGACGAGGTCTGCGCAGATATCCGATAACGCTGCAAACCCGATATGGAATTGCCTGGGAACCCGGGTGGGGTCGTGGGTAGCCATCACGAGAAAAATCGGCGGCTTCTGGAGGGGCTAGTATGCGCTAAGATAGTGGGCCAACGTCTGCGACGCAGGTTGCTTAATTTCCTCTTGACGGAGGTAAAAATGAGTGGAGGAGAAATCAATGTCATTTCATCACGTCGCCATTGCCACGAGAGACATGCTGGCGACCCATGAATTCTATTCCGCGGCGATGGGGTTTGAGCTGGTACGCGTGGAGAAAGCCAATATGCGTGATGGCGCCTGGGCTAAACATTTCTTCTACGATACGGGCAACGGAGCAATGATGGCGTTCTGGGAGATCCATGATGACGCGCTGCCGAAAGACTTTCCCACCTCGATCTCGACGGGTCTCGGGTTGCCCGCCTGGAGCAATCACCTTGCCTTTGGTGCCGCGGACGAAGACGAATTGAAGAGAAACCGCGAGCGCTTGATGGCAGCCGGCCACAACGTTACGGAGATCGACCATCACTGGTGTAAATCGATTTACGCGACAGACCCCAACGGCATTCTGGTGGAGTTCTGCACGACCACACATGCATTCGCAGCCGACGATAAGAGCCGCGCCCTGGCGGCATTACACTCGGATGATCTGGCGGACGAGCCGCCGCCCATCGTCAATCGTTTCGAAGTTCAGCCTGGCGGATCAGTCGCTCTTTAACAGTTCGTATTTTTTGAGATAACCTCTGAGCTGATGATAGGTGAGGGCCAGTAGCTCGGCGGCCTTGCGTTGGTTGTGTTTTGCCTCCGTCAGGCTCCGGTTGAGCAGATCGATCTCGAATTCGCGAACCGTTTGTTTCAGGTCGATGGGTAGCGATATGACATTGTGTTTCGGCCGAGGCTCATTCGTCTGCCCTATGGGCCGATACGGCGAGTCGAAGGGATCGAATAGAACTTCCGAAATTTCCCTGGCTTCTTCGTTGCGGTATACACAACGCTCAACCACGTTCTTCAGCTCTCGAATATCTCTGGCCAGGAAACATTCGAGAGCCTCTTTTGCTTCCGTGGAGAATCCGGGAAAATACTCCCGTTTGAGCTCGTTGGTCATTCCGACGGCAAAATGTTCCGCCAGGAGCATGATGTCGGTATCCCGCTCGCGCAGGGGGGGAAGGGTGAGAACGTCGAACGCAAGGCGGTCGAGCAGATCGTTGCGAAACTTACCCGACTCGGCCAGACTGGGTAAATCCTGGTTGGTTGCGGCGATCAGCCGCACGTCGCAATACAGAGTCTTGTTGCCGCCCACTCGCTCAAATTCACCATATTCGATGATTCTCAGGAGTTTTTCCTGAACCAGAGGCGAGGTCGACGCGAGTTCGTCCAGAAATAGAGTTCCGCCATGGGCTCGCTCGAAACGTCCATGGTGTGTCTTCGAAGCACCGGTAAACGCCCCGGCCTCATGACCGAAAAGTTCGCTTTCCAGAAGAGAATCGCTGATGGCGGCACAATTCATCTTGAGAAATTGTCCTTCCCACCGGTTGGAGAGAAAATGCAGTCGAGCAGCAATGAGTTCCTTGCCGGTACCACGTTCTCCGACCACCAGCACGGGTTTCTCCAAAGGCGCCACCTGAGAGACCTCTTCCAGGATCCGCAGAAATGCGGGAGACTCGCCGAGGGTTCGTTGTTGTTGGTTAACCATGGGGAAATATTGCAGTCATGAGGGAATTTTGCCAACAGTTGGCGATATTTACCATGGGGGTGTTGGCTGGAATGGGAGAAAATTGCCTAATCTTTCTGAAATCAATGAGATACGAAGGCAGTTGGGGTTGGCACGGTTCATGTATGAAGTCTATCAGCGGATGGCTAGAATCGATGCGCCATCCATCGGTTAATCACGGAGGCGGAACTTAAGATGAGTATCTTTTCTCGCATGTCCGACATCATCAACTCCAACATCAACGCCTTGCTCGATAAGGCCGAAGATCCGGAAAAGATGGTGCGGCTGATAATCCAGGAGATGGAAGAGGCGCTGGTTGAAGTGCGCAGCACCTCGGCACGAGCCATCGCTGACAGGAAAGAGCTGACCCGGCGTCAGGAGTGGCTCGACCAGGAAGCCCAGGAATGGGAACGCAAGGCAACGGTTGCGGTAAACAAGGGCCGTGACGATCTTGCCAAAGGTGCCCTGGGTGAACGCAATAAAGCACAGGAATCTGTGGGCTCCCTCAATAGAGATGTGCAGATTCTCGACGAGACCCTGGGCAAGCTCAACGAAGACGTTGGCACCCTGCAAGCCAAAATCAAGGATGCAAAAGCGCGCCAGAACGCGATCATCATGCGGGGGCAGGCGGCTCAGACCCGGCTTGGTATTCGTCGTCAACTTTCGGATCACAACATCGATGACGCCATGCAACGCTTCGAGAATTATGAGCGCAAGATGGATGATCTCGAAGGCCAGATCGAAGCATACGACATGGGTCAAAAAACCTTGTCGGCCGAAATTGGCGAACTCGAGGTCGATGATGATCTCGACAACGAGTTGATCGAGTTCAAATCGCGAATGGGTGGTCTGTTAACGCTGGAAACTACCCAGGACGTCGTTCCGGACGATGTTCAAGAAGGTGACCAGGATTCAGCTGTTAACGACAATGACCAGGTTGGTCGAGATCAATCCGCAAACGGTTAGGAGCAAAAATGGACGGCATGGTTGTTGCCTTTTTTGTCCCCACGGTTATTTTTCTGTGCATCGTTGCACCCGTGTGGATATTCATGCACTACCGAAGTAAGCAGAACGCCCAGGGGTCTCTTTCCGAAGTTGAAAGAGTTGAACTCGAGTCCCTCACGACGCAAGCACAGCGCATGATGGATCGTGTCGAGACACTCGAATCGATTCTCGACAGCGAAACGCCTGATTGGCGCCAACGATTACGGGTGGAGTGATTCGCTGATGAGTAACAACAGAAGGGACAGTAAGCGATCAACTCCAAACCGATCAAACAATCGTCCGGGCGAATTTCATCAAGCAGTGGATCGTTTAGAGCAGGCGGTTCACGATCTCGTCGGTTCGGCCAAGGGCCAGTTTTCCGATCGTGCGGCGGCTTTCATCGATGAAACCGCCACTCGGCTGGAGAATGAATTTACCACCAGAAAAACCAGCTCCCAACAGGATCGCTCCAGACGTCGGCACAAAAATCGCCAGCGCGCTCAGCGCATCGAACGCCGCAGCAGAAGGCTGCACCGGGATCCCCGCCACGGAAAAGTTGGCGGGGTGTGTGCAGGCATAGCGAAATATTATGGCATGGAGACCTGGGTAGTCCGCTGCGTCGCCGTCACCGGCTTGTTGTTCATGCCCCAAATTTTCTTCCCCGCCTACTGGGTTGCCTACTTCGTGATGGACAAACCCCCTAGAGGCCCATCGAGGGAGGAATACGCCGAAGAACCCGTACATGTGTCTCCGGCTCCGGAACTGGGTCCCAGATTTTCACCCCGGGGGAGCTTGAGGAACGCGGAAGCTGATCTTTCGGAAGTCGAGTTGCGACTGCGACGCATGGAATCACACGTGACCTCCGGCAAGTATGAGCTACAGAAAGAGCTTCACAAGATCGAACAGGATGGTCGTGGCACCCTGGCATAGGTGCTTATGGTTGTTGACCCTCTTCCTGGCGGGTCCTGCATTTACGACGGTAGATGGGGTGGCAGATGGTGATGGTATTCATGGAACGGATGCCAGGGTCGAAGAACGCGATTTTGCAACTGCTGCTTTCGATCGAGTATTCATCTCCGGTGCAGCGACCATCGAGCTTTTGCAGGGCGAAAAGATCCGTATGACCGCCCGCGGGACCACGGAAATCCTGGATGGCCTCGTGGTTGAGTCTGGTGGCGGGAGTTTGTTCATAGATGCCGAGGGTCACGGTGCTGAAGATCTGATTATCCGTTTATGGTTCAGGAGTCTTCAGGAGGTCGTGTTTGACGGTCAGGTGGTAATTACCAGCGGTTCGCTGAGGGTAGGAGACCTTGTCATCGAAGGTAACGGTTCGAGCTCCATCGAATTGACGGGCCTGGTAGCCGATGAGCTAATGGTTTCGGGGTTTGGGGTAAGCAAATTCAGCCTCAGCGGTCGGGTGGAACGTCAGGTGATCAATTTCGACGGAAGCGCAGCTTACAGTGCCGAGGACCTGACCAGCAGAACCGTGGAAGTCAGCGTTTCCGGGATAGGAGATGTTGTACTGTCGGTTGATGAAATGCTGGACGTTGAGATTGCAGGGGCCGCTCGTGTGCGGTATACCGGGTCTCCATTCGTGACCCAACGAGTGTTTGGCATCGGTTCGGTCCATCGGGTCGGTCACGTCCAGATTTGATTGTAGATATCAATAGTAGATATCAATAGAGGGAGTTGAAATGGAAGTTTTTACCATGGTTGTGCTCATCGTGCTCATCGGGTGCGCGTCGGGTGTAATCAACCAACACTTTAAGACTCGGCGCAAGGAACTCGAACAATTACCCAATGACGACATATACGATGAGATGGAAATGCTTCGCGAACGGGTTGAAGTCCTCGAGAAGATCGTCACCGACGA
>JAPUJX010000483.1 GCA_027295975.1 Gammaproteobacteria bacterium | reverse complement strand
AGACCGACGGCGTGATCGAAAATCAGGCCACCCATGTTCGCTCGTTCGTGGAGAAGCCGGATCTCGATACGGCCCGTAGCTATCACGCCTCGGGAGACTATTTATGGAACAGTGGCATGTTCGTGCTGGACGCCCGAGGTTATCTGGATGAGGTAGCGAAATTCTGCCCGGAGATGCACGCTCACGTGACGGCGGCATTTGAATCGGGTGCTACGGACCTGGACTTCTTCCGCCCGGGAGACGAGTTTCTCGAAAGCCCGTCCGACTCCATCGACTATGCGGTGATGGAGAAAACGGATCGTGCGATCGTCGTGCGTGCGAATTTCGAGTGGAGCGACATCGGCAGTTGGTCTTCCCTGTGGGAATCGTCTTCTCAGGACGATGAAGGCAATCATTTGACAGGGGATGTGGTGGCCGTGGGAACCAGAAATTCCTACGTGCTGGCCAGAAACCGCCTGGTCGGGACTATTGGTGTAGAGAATCTGGTGGTGGTGGAAACGACAGATGCCGTGCTGGTGGCTGAAAAGAGTCGAGTGCAGGACGTAAAACTTCTGGTGCAGCAACTGAAAAAACTGGATCGGGAAGAGTACCGTACCCACCGGGAGGTCTTTCGCCCCTGGGGCAGTTACGAATCCGTTGGACGAGGCGAGGGTTATCAGGTCAAGCGCATCAAAGTGAAACCCGGCGCATCGCTCTCGCTGCAGATGCACCATCATCGCGCGGAACACTGGGTGGTGGTCCGCGGCACGGCCGAGGTCACCCGCGGAGACGAGACGTTTACCCTTGGTGAGAATGAAAGTACCTACATTCCCCTCACGACCCGGCACCGATTGGGTAATCCCGGCAAGCTCACCCTGGAACTCATAGAGGTGCAGGTGGGTGCTTACCTTGGTGAGGACGACATCGTCCGATTCGAAGACCTATACGGAAGATGACCCCAGTCCGAATTGTCAGCCCGATGAAACAACGATTGTAAGGAACCGTTTTCCCCGGCCGCGCGGTTCGGACCATCCACACGGTCTTAGGAAGCACTCCGAAGTGGTGGTAATCTCCCTGAGGTTATGGCCGGTCGTATTCCACAATCTTTTATCAACGATCTGCTTGCCCGGGTGGACATAGTGGATGTCATCAATGCGCGGCTGACCCTCAAGAAAGCCGGTAAGAATTACCAGGCGCTGTGCCCGTTTCACGACGAAAAAACCCCGTCCTTTTCGGTAAGCCCGGATAAGCAGTTCTACCACTGCTTCGGCTGCGGAGAGAGCGGAACGGCGTTGACCTTCCTGATGGAGCACGACCACCTGGAGTTTGTCGAAGCGGTAGAGAACATGGCGGGACTCGTTGGGCTCGAGGTCCCCCGGGAAGAGGGCGCTCCTCGAGTTCGGGACAACTCGAACCTGTACGAACTTCTTGCCCGCGCGGCGAAACACTTTCGACAATCGCTGAAAACAGCGCCCCAGGCGGTCGGTTATCTCAAAAGCCGGGGTCTGACCGGCGAGATTGCCAGAAATTTCGGGATAGGTTATGCCCCCGAGGGTTGGGATGGCATAACGCGGGCGCTTGCGGATGTCAGCGAGAATCTGCTGCTGGAGGCGGGTTTACTCACCAGTAACGATAAGGGCCGGGTATACGATCGGTTTCGCGAGCGCATCATGTTTCCGATAAGAGACACCCGGGGCAGGGTCATCGGTTTTGGGGGTCGCATTTTCGGTGACGGTAGTGGACCGAAGTATCTCAACTCCCCGGAAACGCCGGTTTTTCACAAGGGCCGCGAACTTTACGGGCTCTTCGAAGCGCGCAGGGCGCTGCGTCACATCGATCGGCTGGTGGTGGTTGAAGGCTACATGGATGTTGCGGCGCTGGCCCAGGAGGGAATAGCGAATGCGGTGGCGACCCTCGGCACGGCATCCACCCAGGATCACTTCCACAAACTGTTCCGTCATACCCAGGAGGTTGTCTGCTGCTTCGACGGAGATAGTGCCGGTCGCAAGGCCGCGTGGCGGGCCCTCGAAAACGCGCTGCCTACCTTGACGGAAGGAAGGCAGCTGAAGTTCGTTTTTCTACCCGACGGAGAAGACCCGGATACGCTGGTGCGCGCAAGGGGCAGGCCGGCTTTCATCAGCCTGGTTGATGAGGCGCGTCCGGCGATTGAGTATCTGTTCGAGCGGTTGGGTGACGGTCTGTCGATGCAGAATCTGGACGATCAAGCACGGCTGGCGAGTTTGGCCATGCCGTATATCGATCGCGTACCCGGGGGTATTCTCAAGGACCTGATGTTGAATCGGTTGCAACTGTTGACCGGATTCATTCCGAACACTGCTGGCGCTACCCCAGTATCGCGGTCACGAAATACCAGTCCGAACAGGCTCTCTCCACTAAGTAAACGCTTACTGACTTATCTCCTCAAAAACCCAGGATTGTATCAGGCGTTGCCTCCGGACAGACGCCGCGAGATAACCGCTCTGGAAGAAGGCGATCTGTTTCTGGATGTTGTTAAATATCTTGATGAAAACCCGGAGGCAGATTCCGCCCTGTTACTCGGTCGCTGGTCGGGAGACGCCGCCCATGGAGAACTGGTAGCGCTTTTCGAGCGACGGTTGGATTTGACGGATGGTGCGATGACGGCCGAGTTTGTGGAAGGTGTGGCACGTTATGTGGCTGGCGCCAACAGTGCTCGGCGGCGCCGATTACTGGCGGAAATAAGAGAACAACCCTCAACGGAGAAGCTCAAACGGTTCTGGAAGCTGAAGCAGCTCAGCAACAAAAATCAGGGCCGCGGTGATGATCGGGGGTAGGGCCCCCGAAGGGACCCTGGCGCTGAAATATTGCGATTTGGCCGGACGGGACACTAAGCTCGGTGTTCGGTGTCTAAACTCGAGCCAGCGGCCAGATTAATGCCGTACCCAAACCTCATAAAATGCTTGCAAATTGCATGGTACGACCACATCTAGGCGGGTATACTGCGCCGTTTGCCTGGAGTCAGGTGGCCCGGCTTCTATTCTGTCAGTGCCGAATAGCGGTTGGGTTGGGGCCGACAACCACAGTCCATAATTGAGGTGCCATGAGTACACAAACTTCTGAACAGCAACAATCTCGTTTGAAGGATCTCATTGCGAAGGGAAAAGAGCAGGGGTATATCACCTATGCAGAGGTCAATGACCATCTTCCCGACGAAATTTCCGATCCGGATCAGATCGAAGACATCATCCGCATGATCAACGATATGGGTATCACGGTGTACGAACACGCGCCGGATGCCGATGAGCTGTTGACCACACAGGAAAACACTGCCGATGAGATCGCGGCGGAAGAAGCCGCGGCAGCGCTTGCGGCAGTGGAAACCGAGGTAGGTCGCACAACCGATCCCGTGCGCATGTATATGCGCGAAATGGGTACCGTGGAGCTTCTCACCCGGGAAGGGGAAATCGCCATTGCCAAGCGCATCGAGGAAGGTATCCGCGACGTATTAGCGACCCTGTCGTATTACCCGGGTCCGGTCGAGTATCTGCTGGAAACCTATGCGGAAGCCAACAAGGAAGGCCGTTTGAGCGATATGCTCGTGGGTTATCTGGATCCCACCGACGTAGTTCCTGCGGCCCCGCAGGTTCAACCCGGCGTTCAGGCCGTGAAAAAGGTTGATGACGATGACGACGAGGAGGAGGACAAGGGTCCCGATCCGGTGGAAGCCAAACGCCGGTTCACCGCACTGAAACGCCAGTACAACAAAACCCGGAAAATCGTTGCGGCCAAAGGCCGTAGCGACAAGGATGTCAGGGTACAGCTGGGGAAACTGGGGTTGGCTTTCTCTCCTTTCAAGCTTGTGCCGCGTCACTTCGATGAAATCACCGATATGGCCCGTGAGGGGCTGTTTCGATTGCGCCGTCAGGAACGGGTCATTCTGGCCGCCTGCGTGCGTAATGCGCGCGTGCCGCGGGACGTGTTTCGTAAGGAGTATATGGGTACCGAGACCAGCATTGCGTGGGTCAACAAGCTCATCAAGGCAAAAAAAGACTTCTCCGGCGCCCTGGAGGCACAGAAAGACGACATCATCCGTGCCCAGAAGAAGCTCAAAGCGCTCACCAACGAGACTGGGCTCAGCGTCACTGAGATCAAGGACATCAACCGGCGCATGTCGTTGGGCGAAGCCAAAGCCCGGCGCGCAAAGAAAGACATGGTTGAAGCAAACCTGCGCCTGGTGATTTCCATTGCCAAGAAATACACCAATCGCGGCCTGCAGTTCCTGGATCTGATCCAGGAAGGCAACATCGGCCTCATGAAAGCGGTTGACAAGTTCGAATATCGCCGCGGGTACAAGTTCTCTACTTACGCCACCTGGTGGATTCGTCAGGCAATCACGCGCTCGATTGCAGACCAGGCACGCACGATCCGCATTCCTGTACACATGATCGAAACCATCAACAAGCTCAACCGGGTGTCGCGTCACATGCTCCAGGAGATGGGTCGTGAACCCACCCCGGAAGAACTCGGCGATCGCATGGACATGCCGGAGGACAAGGTGCGCAGAGTGCTGAAGATTGCCAAAGAGCCGATTTCCATGGAAACGCCTATCGGTGACGATGAAGATTCGCACCTGGGTGATTTCATCGAGGACAACACGATAGGTTCACCGGTGGAACTCGCCACCGGCGAAGGCTTGAAAGAAGCGACGAGAGAAGTGCTCGGTGGGTTGACCGCGCGGGAGGCCAAGGTGCTCAGGATGCGTTTTGGCATCGACATGAACACCGACCACACCCTGGAAGAGGTAGGTAAGCAGTTTGATGTCACGCGGGAACGCATTCGCCAGATTGAGGCGAAGGCGCTTCGGAAGCTGCGCCACCCGAGCCGTTCGGAGCACTTGCGAAGTTTTCTGGACGAATGGATGGAGAGTGGGGGGGGAAGCAGGTCTCCGTAGAACCGCTCTGACGGATAAAACGGTCTTCCTACCGAAGGCCGTTTTTTATATGTGGCGCCGTGAGACTCAGCGGCGCTCATGAATCTACGACAGCGCGGCAAAGTTGGCTGGTAAGCTGTCGGGAGGGCTACTTTTCTGAGGAAGACGTTGTAGAATCGCCGCCCTTGGGCCTATAACTCAGTTGGTTAGAGTAGTGGACTCATCAGTTATGGTGCGCCCGGTTCGAAAGAGCCGGGATGAACGGGATGAATTCAGGGAAACCTCAGCAGTCAGGCTGGAGGCAACCCTGAGCCAAGCCGGCGGTGCACCGTCGGAAGGTGCAGAGACTACCTGAGGGCTGATCCACCCGAAAGAGGGGATTCGAGTGCCCTTAATGACAGGCAAGAGCGTCCCGCGCCCTAACGGCACCCAAAATCGGATACCCGGTTGATACCGGGGAATATCCGACAGGTCGAGTGGCCGAGGGTGGTGAGATAGTCCGCGTCCGGCAGAAACGCCGGGAAACGTGAATCCATTTGTCCCAGGTTCGAGTCCTGGTGGGCCCACCATCTTCAACGATCTGGCGGTGGTCGTAGACGTTTGACGAGTGCCGATTGGCCAACGAGCGAGGATTGAGCGTTTGCACAAGATCGCCGTGTTTTTCAGAGACCGCATGCAGGTCAACGCCCTGCTCATCGTCCTCTGTTTTGTGTCGGTTCTTCTGTTGAGAACTCAAAGCGGCGCGAGTTACGCCACCTATCTGTTGGCCGTCGCCATGTTGTTGACCATCAATCAATGGAACGATGTATTCTCGGTGCGGTTGATGTGGGGTACGGTGTTGTTGTTACTTTACCTTGCTGTCACGAGCTTCTGGTCCAACCCGTTTGTCGGCAGAGAGGCGTTGTCGGTATTTTCCCGGGCGTTGTTGGTGTTTTTCTTCGTTGTTGCGTTTGCCGAGTGCCAATTACGCGGCCAGCTACAACGTTGGTTGGGGCGCGCCATGGCCGTGGTTGGAAGTATTGCGACCCTGGCTGCCATTATCGTTTTTTTCGTAACCGACCCCGCGGACGGCAGACTGAACGGGTTGGGGCAACTCGATACTCATGTTATTGCGGCGTTGGTTTACGGCGTGGTGCTGATTTTTGTGCTCGACACGTTGGTACGGGATCAATCGCGACGCTGGAAGAGTTTTGCCGTGATCAGCGCTATTCTCATCACCTGCGCGGTGTTGTTATCGGATTCCCGCAATGCATGGGTAAGTGTTCTCATCGGAGTGGGGGTTTTCATGTTGGCTCACAGCACTCGCGACAAGCAGCGTTTTATCGCAGGTATCGCGGCGATGAGCGTGGTGTTTGGAGTGCTGCTTGCCGGTTTGCTGGCCAACGACGTCAGCCGCGAGATCCTGCTGCCGAGGGGCGACAGCTTTCGGCCGATAATCTGGTCTTCCGTGGTCAACGAAGTCATTCAGCACAGACCCCTGTTCGGACTGGGAATACTCACCGACAACGACGTGAGGGCCGGCGGTAACACGTTCATTCATCCTCACAGCATGTATCTGTCGGTTTTTTTTCAAGGTGGTGTGGTGGGGCTCGTGCTCTTCTGTGTGGTGATCACAAGTACATTGCGGGTGCTCATGCGCCATTACGACAGTACCGACGCCAAGCTCGCGCTGGGGGTTCTGGGGATTACCTTGCCCGCCTATCTTTTAGACGGTCACGAGCTTATCGACAAGGTGGGCGCCACCTGGCTGCTGTTCTGGTTGCCCGTGGCGATCAGCCTTGGTTTCCGCTGGAGCCAGCCTGCTCGATGACGTCAAGGGTTTGTTCCGCCGCGCGGTCCCACGAAAACCTGGCGGCTTGAGGTCTGGCGCGCAAAGCGAGGGTCTCATACAACTTGACCTCGGTGGTCAAACGCCTGATCGCGTTTGCGATTTCATCCACGGAATAGGGGTCGACCAGGAGGGCCGCGTTTCCGGCGACTTCAGGCATTGCGGAGATGTTGCTCGTGATGACCGGCTTTCCAAACGAGAGCGCTTCGGTGATCGGGAGCCCGAAACCTTCGTACAAAGAGGGAAACAACAGGAACCTGCACCCGGCGTATAACGCAGCCAGTTGTCCGTCGTCAGCGGGACCCGCGTATTCCACCTTTTGTTCCAGACCGAGGGCCGCCACGGACCGACTCAGGGGTTCCATCTTCCAGCCCCGGTCACCGACGACAACGAGGTTGGGTAACTCGAATTCCACTGAATGGAGTTTGGCCAGCGCCTCGAGGCAGCGTTGGAGATTCTTGCGTGGCTCCAGGGTTCCGACAAACAGCATATACGGTGGCCGATCCGATGTGCGCGCCTCGAGTTGGGAAAGTGAATTGGCTGCGTGAACCACGTTTATTCTGGGCTGAAGATCTGGATAAAGTGCGGCTATATCGGCAGCGGTTGCCTGTGATACGGCGATGATCCTGTCTGCCAGATGCATGGATGGCGGTGTCAACAGTTGTTCAGCGATGAGTCTGTCCCACTGCATGGTCTCCGGGCGCCGGCGCCAGACGCAGTCGTGTATGGTGAGCACACAGGGAATCGATCTGAGCAGCAGGGGAAGGTGATGGCGTGGAGACCAGAACACGTCGAGTTGGTCGTCGCGAGCCCACTTCCGGAACCTAAACTGAGCGTGGACGAGGTTCAACCCGCTGACCATTGAGGTGTCCGTGCGGCGAATCACGTTGTCGAATTCCAGCCAGGGATCGTCGGTGGTCTGGCGGCCGTAAAGAAACCACTGGTGATCCGACGATTGAGTCAGCCGTTTCAGGAGTTGAGTGGTATAACGGCCAATTCCGGTCCTGGGATGGGCCAGTGGCCGGGCGTCGACACCGATATGCAAAACTGACTACTCATCGATTCTCGAGGGCCGGCACCCGGCTCCGGTTGAATTGTGCTGAATCCCACGCCGTAACCTTACCTGCTCAACGTTGTCTAGACCAACCTAAATATCCAGCTTTGCGGGAGGCACCAACAGTTTGAGATTTTCTTCGGGCGACGGAATTCG
>JAPUJX010000482.1 GCA_027295975.1 Gammaproteobacteria bacterium | reverse complement strand
ACAGAATCGACGGGCTTTTCAGGATCTGGTGGAAACCCTTGAATCGGAAGGACCCATGGTTATGCCTCGCCGCTGCGCTTGACCTTGAGTTTTGCCTCGATAAAACGTTGATGGCTCAAATACAGTAGATCCGCGATCCTCCGGATCGTGTGTTCTTCATATCTGTTCAGTTCCTCGTTCGATAGTGCCAGCTGCCAGAGTTGCACTACCAACTCGAATCGTTGTTGCTCGTCCCAGGCTTCGGTGATCGCACGGGTAAAGGGATAAACGCCGACGCTGTTGTCGTGTTGTTTGTGCGATTCCTCGACGATCTCGTCGACGACCTCGATCGACAAGCCGAATTGCGACATGATAGCGGCTCGCACGAGCTCCAGCTCATGTTCGGTAATTTCGTGATCTGCCCAGGCGACCTCGAAAAACAGCGCCGCGGCAGCCATCGGTAGCGTCTGTTCCCGTTCCTGCTCTTCGGGTTCGGACCCCCTGATTTTCGCCAGTAGTTGACTCAACATCATGTTCTCTACATTCAAGCTGCCCGGGCGCGAAGACTTTGTAATGCTTCACGAACCAGATCCGAATTGTTCTGTTTCAGACGGGTCGCGTCGCTCAAACATCGTCGGTACCGCCGAGCCCCGCGCATCCCGTTGAAAAGCCCCAGGGTATGGCGGGTCATTTCGCTCAAGCGGGTGCCCTCGTCAAGTTCTGCATCCATGTAAACGAGATAGTCCTCCATGATGTCGAACGGACTTCGCCGGGGTTCTCCAAAAATGCGCTCCGATAATTCGATCAGGAAATTTGGATCCTGATAGGCACTGCGCCCGATCATCACACCATCTACATGGCGCAAGTGTTCCAGGGCGGTATCGACGTCGTTGATACCCCCGTTGATTACGATGTTCAGATCGGGGAACCGGGATTTCAGTTTGTATACCCGTTCCGGCTGCAACGGAGGTACCTTGCGATTCTGTGCCGGCGACAGTCCGCCGAGGATCGCCTTGCGCGCATGTACATAGAAGCGTTTGCAGCCGGATTCCGCTACCCGCCCGATGAAAGCGGCGAGCAAAACATCCGAATCGTCGTTGTCCACACCCAACCGGCACTTGACCGTCACCGGTACGTCTACCGTATCCATCATCGCGGCCACGCAACTGGCAACCAACTCGGGTTTACGCATCAAGGCTGCCCCGAACGATGCTTGCTGCACGCGCGAAGAGGGACAACCGACGTTCAGATTAACCTCTGCGAAACCCGCGTCCACCGCCAGCCGAGCGGCGCGAGCGACGTCTTCTGGCTGCGCACCGCCGAGTTGCACCACAAGGGGCTGCTCTTCGGGGCTATGGGCAAGCAACCGCTCGGCAGGACCAAACAGTAACGCGCCGGTGCTGATCATCTCCGTGAACAGCCGCGCACCCGGGCTCGCCAGTCGGTGCAGGAAACGGCAGTGCCTGTTGGTCCACGCCATCATGGGCGCGACACACAGGCTCCAACTGTCCCGTGAAATATGCTGAGTTTCTCCAATCAAAGATTTCGCCTGGAAATCCGGCACCCCGATGCGCGGGATGTCACGGCGCTGCAAAACGGTGCGCGATCATTTTTGTGCCTTCGAACACGGCCTTGTCGAGCACGTTGATTTCGTCTACGAATACGAAATCGAATTCCTGATTCTCGTTTACATCGCGGTGTAACATGACAATGAACATGTCCCCGTTGGCAGGCACCGAATCGACGGTGATTTCCACGTTGAGATTTTCGCCTTTGTGGACATAGGTGGCGCCGACGTAATCGTCGCCAACCGGATCACCGTCCTTGAAGCCGTGCATCACCAGCCAGCTGTTGCCGTCGACGTACACCTCGGAGAATGTGAACGTGGAACCCTCCCGGGTGGCTCCCTCGGTAACGATCCAGTTCGCGTCGCCATTGCCCAGGGTTATCTGAGGTGCGGCATCACCCTGTGCCGCGGTGGCTGCAGCCGACGCCAGCAGCACGGAAAAGCCGATCAGTCGAATGAGCATGGAATGTCCTTTTGTGCAAGAGCAACACATTGTATAGGCAACGGTGTTAACGCACATCCGGCCGTGGTCGGTGCCTGGCCGGAAACCTGGTTTAAGAAACCTGCCGCTCCTGGCCTGCCCAGGAGGGTTTTCGGAGTTCGGTTTTCAGGATCTTGCCGGACGGTTTGCGGGGGATGTCATCCATCCAGTCAACCGAGGTAGGGCATTTGAACCCGGCCAGGTTCTCACGGCAGAACTCGATTACGCCTTGTTCGGTGAGATCTTCCGCCGATCGGGTGATGATGGCTTTGACGGTTTCCCCCCATCGCTCGGATTGCACTACGATGACGGCCGCATCGACGACCGATGGGTGTTTCATGAGAACGTTTTCGATTTCTGCGGGATAAATATTCTCGCCTCCCGAAATGATCATGTCTTTCACGCGATCGTGGATGTAGAGGTAACCCTCCTTGAGATAACCCGCATCTCCGGAGCGCAGCCAGCCGTCGGATCGCTTGGTTTGTGCCGTCGCTTCCGGGTTTTTCCAGTAACCTTTCATGTTCTGCGGACTTTTGATCCAGATCTCGCCCACGCTGCCATCGGGAACCTGCTCGAAAGTTTCGGTATCGACTATCTTGAGTTCCGTGCCGGGCACGGCTTTGCCGCACGATCGGAGCAGATGTGCCCGAGGACCGCCGGGGTCGTGATCCTCCGGTGCAAGTAACACCACCCCGCCGGTGGTTTCCGTCAAACCATATGCTTGCGAGAAATTGCATTTGAACAACTCCATCGCTTCGATCAGAACGGCTTCGGTGATGGGTGAAGCGCCGTAGACCACCAACTCCAAGCTTGAATAGTCCCCGTCCCTGGCGCCGGGTTGAGCGAGAAAGAACTGCAGCACCGCCGGGACAAATACGGTATGGGTAACCCGATGAGCGCCGATTACGCGCATGATCTCGGCCATATCCACGTCGCGCAGAAGGATCGTCTCGGCACCGTAATATTGGCCCAAGACGCCCCAGCCGCTTCCCGAAACGTGAAACAGCGGCATGCAGACCAGATTCACGGACTCGTCTTTGATGTTCAGGGCGGAAAATCCATCGGCGAGCAAGCCGATGAAGTTGTTGTGGGTGAGTTCCACCCCTTTGGGTACCCCGGTGGTTCCCGAGGTGTAAAGTTGGTAACAGGTGTCTTCCGCGTCGATGGGAATCTCGGGGTCGATGGGTTCGAAATCCGCAAGCCATTGATCGTAGGTCGGGTAGCCGGTTTGGAGCGGATCTCCGAGTACGATTATGGTTTTGGCGTGGGTGAGGCTCATCTGCGCCAGACACTCGAGAAATTCTTCTCCTATCAGCAGGATCTTCGCTTCGCTGTTGTTCAGGATGTATTCCATCTCCGACGGAGCCAGCCGCCAGTTGACGGCCACAGACACGGCGTTCAGTTTTGCGCCGCCGTAGAGATAGGTGAAATATTCCGGTGAGTTCTTGTCCAGATAAGCAATACGGTCCCGGGCATCGATACCGGCAGCGTGCAGCGCCTGGGCGATCCGGTTCGATTCCTGATCGAGTTCTTGAAAGGTCCAGCGGCGATTGTCTGCGGTGTATATCATCGCCGTTTGAAAGGGTCTCTCGGCTGCGTGAAACCGCACGATGTCGGCCAGGGTTCGGATTGACATGGTTTTCCTCTTCCTCTTGTCCCAGGTTCGATGATACAAGACTCCGGCTCGACTGGTTCGCGGCAGGAATTTTTCGTTGTTCATTTCGCCGTGTCCGGAAAAAGTGAGACCTGGTCAGGCAAATTCATAAATTATCCATAATTACCTCCATTTTTCCTTCATTTTTAAGTACAACGTCTGTATAGTTGCGCGCCAAGCTACTGAAATAAAAAAGAATCACCCCCAGATGCTGCGACAAAGAACTATCAAGCGATCGGTACACGCCATAGGCATTGGCGTACATTCGGGGAAAAAAGTACGTATGGCATTACGCCCTGCCGGGGAGAATACGGGGATCCTTTTCGTCCGCACGGACATTAGCTCGGCCACGGTTCGAGCCCGCGCTCAGAATGTTTCGGATACCACCCTGAGCACCAGCATCGCCGAGAACGGGGTGCAGGTTGCGACCGTCGAACATTTATTGTCGGCGTTATGGGGAGTTGGTATCGACAACCTGGTGGTGGAACTGAGCAGCGAAGAAGTTCCCATCATGGATGGCAGCGCCGCGCCGTTTGTCTATCTGATCAATTCCGTTGGCATAGTCGAGCAGAATGCTGCCAAGGAATTCATTCGCATCAAGCGCGAAATTCGAGTCACTCAGGGTGATGCGGTAGCATCGCTGAAGCCCTACGACGGCTTCAAAGCCGACTACACGTTTGTCGCCGATCACCCGATCTACAATCGCTATCCGAAGGAGACCACTCTGGATTTCGGCAATGTTTCGTATGTCGAAGAGGTGAGCCGGGCACGATCATTTGGCCTGGCGTGCGAACTCGAGCAGGCGCAATCGATCAACAAATGTATGGGTTCGAGTCTCGAGAACGCGATCGGAATTGACGAGTATTCGATTCTCAACGAAGACGGACTGCGTTACGAAGACGAGTTCGTGAAACACAAACTGCTCGACGTCATTGGCGATTTATACCTTTTGGGGCGCCCCGTGCTGGGATGTTTCCACGGTTACATGTCTGGACA
>JAPUJX010000481.1 GCA_027295975.1 Gammaproteobacteria bacterium | reverse complement strand
GAGGATTCCATCGGTACGGAAGCGCACCCGATACCGCTTCTCGTACGGCTCGAAGTGAATGTCCGATGCGCCGATTTTGATTGCGTCCAGCAGCATTTTGTTCACAAAACGCACGATGGGCGTGTCATCGGTACCCGATGTGGCGTCTTCGTCCTCGTCGGCGTCTTCCTCGAAAGCGGCCATGTCGATGTCTTCGAGATCGTCGTCGTCGAGATCTCCCAGCCCGGTGTCTTCCTGGGCGCTCAGGAACTGCTCGATCAGCGCGGTGAGTTTATCGTCCTCGACCAATATTGGCTCGGTGTTGACCCCGGTGTGAAATTTGATTTCGTCCAGTGCCTGAAGATTGGTCGGGTCGGAGACCGCTACGAACAGGCGTACGCCGCGGCGTACGAGGGGTAACGCGCTGTGTTGTCTTATCAGGCTGTCTTTGACCAGATCCTTGGGTATCGTGTCGAGGTCCAGAGACGACAGATCGATCAGCGGTACGCCGAATTCTTCGGATGCGGTGGTTGCGATCGAACGTGCTTCCGCCAGCCCGTTCTGGACGAGATAGGTGACGAATGGCGTCCCCGCTTTGCGGGCGTCATCGCTGGCTTTCATGGCGGAGTCGGCGTCGAGAATGCTCTCTTCTACGAGGCGTCGTGCCAAGCCGCTGAGCGGAACCGGTTCAGATGCCATTGTGGCGCTCAAATCCCTGTGTTTGTGGAAAACACCTTACAATCGTGAAGGCCGTGATGTCTAATCCCCTGTCACTGCGCTGTCGATAAACGGTTCACAGTTCCACCATCGATGAAGGGTCATGATAACGGTCCCGGCGGGGTGATGTGTACGTGAATTCGCAAGTTTGCGTAAGTGACCGAAATCGTCAGCTAGTGACGTGGTGAGATACCTACGAGATAGGTTTACAGGGTCGTCGAGGGAATGTGGCAGATGACGGCTTCTTCACCTAAACCTTTGATTTTAAAGTAGTTTGAAAATCTGCTGAGATTTTTACTCAAACATGGCACGACGTTTGCTTTTCTTGACCCTACCGAGGCGCTGGCGCCATTCGCATAGCTGCCACGTTTGATACAAGTAACGGAGTATTGTTTACATGAAAAACGCGATGCAAAAGGGTTTCACCCTAATCGAATTGATGATCGTGGGAGCTATTATCGGTATCTTAGCCGCTGTGGCGTTACCCGCTTATCAGGACTACATTGAAAACTCGAATCTGGCGAAAATCTCCTCTCACTATGAGGAAGGCACCCGGTTCGTACAAAACGAGTTGCGCAAGATCCAATCGGATCTGGCCCTGGGTCGTATTGCCACCATTGGCGACGCCGATCCCGACATGAACCAGGCCACTCTGCTGACCACTCTCACGGGTAGCGCTACTGCTCCCGGTGGTGGACCGGCTTATCTGGCCGCAGAGGACGATCTCCTCGGTGCGGTTGGAGCGACGGTTACCGGTACGCTGGCTCTGGGTACATGGCAGGTTGTCATGGACCGTCCCGAGTACGGGGATTACGCCAACCAGTCCGGTGTTTCCTCGACCATTCTCTGGTCAGAGATCTAAGTCGTAAATTCACGACTAGCGTATAGATCTGCAAAGGAGGGGTTATGCCCCTCCTTTTGCTTGCCAGGTCGGAAAAACCAATTGCGATTCGTTACCGGAAGTAAACCATGAAGCGAAGATTGAATCAGGGATTCACGTTGATAGAGTTGATGATTGTCGTGGCCATCGTCGCCGTCGTTTCGGCTGTAGCCCTGCCGTTGTACACGGGTTACATCGAAGGTGCCAGGGAAGGCAGATTGATGATCAACATCGCCACGATGGACGTCTTTCAGGAGGATCTCCTTCTTCGAACCGGGGGCTATTTGACCGTTGCGGCCGATATTGCTGCAATCACGGCGGGCATCGGTTGGATCCCACAAGCCAATGACGGGGTAACCTACAGTATTGCCGATCCGGGCGGTGGCAGTTATCGGGTGACCGCGGTCGACCCGGAAGGGACCACGATTTGTATGCAGTATCCCGAGAAGACGCGCTGCTAGTGTCCTGTCCCGTTCAGTAGCTAAAATACCAGCGGTAACAGGGTATTCGGCGGCACTGAAGACCCGAATCCTGCTTCATTCGGAGAAGCCGCCGCAATTTTCCCGTCTGGAGCGCTGAACGGGGTTTGAGAACGTAAGTGACCCCATCGGTACGCCCATCCATTTCACTGGCCGATGTCAGAAGCCTGCTCGGTTTGACCCTCGGCTGGTTGACGTTTGTTCTGCTTTGTTTCTTTCAGGGATCCGGTATCAACGTATTCCTGTTTTTTTGCGCGTTGCTCACCCTCCTGGCGGCGCTGACGGCAAACGGTACCAGGAAGCCCCTTGACGCACTACTGGAGGTGCCCCTGGCGAGTGCCTTGGCCACCGTTGCCCTGGTTGCCCTGGTGGTCAGCTTTCAATTCAGCCTCAGCAAAGATTCGAGCTTCATTCCTGCCCTGGTCGTGGCCCTGGCTCCTTTGGGTTTCCTGCTCGCGAGAGGGATGGGTGAAAATCGCCACAGGCTCTATCGAGTGATAGGCCTCACGACGTTCCTGTTTGCGCTGGTTTCGTGCTGGTTGCTGATCAGCCGTGGTGAGCTGGCGCACTTGCCTCTGCGCGACCCCAACAACTACGCAAGCCTCATGTACCTGGTTGCGCTCCCGTGGGTGCACGCTTACCTGGTGCGCTGCTGGCGGCGGCAACACCTCGCGTGGTACCTGCATTTAAGCATTGGCGTCGTGCTGTTTGTCGTTTTCATGGCGCTGTTTGCCGCTCAGTCGAAAGCGGCAACCGTTATCGTTCTCGTTGCCCTGGGGTCCTGGCTGGCGATTGCGCTGGCGCGGCGCCTCCCGGTGCGTCCGGTGTTACTGGTTGCGGTTAGCGCCGTTGCCGCGTTGCTGATATCACAATGGCTGTATGTCGTGTTCTATGAACAGATCGCTGGCCGCAGCGATACGTTCACGGGCGGTCTGGGAATACGCGCTTCTCTCATCGGGGCCGCGTTTGGAATGTACTCCGAGTACCCGATAACCGGGATTGGCATGTACGTTTTCCCACTGTTGTATAGACACTATCGAACCCCCGGGGACCAGGCGACTGCCGGCCTCCTGGTTCATAACGACTACCTGCAGTTCCTCGCGGAGGGCGGGCTGTTGCTGGTTGGCGTCCTCCTGGTGTTTGTTGTAGCCGTTGCCTGGCGTGGTGCGCGCTGGTTGCGTGCGGGGGTCGAATCGAAAGAGTTTTCCGATCTCGGTTTCGTATTGGCGCTGGGGGCCGTGCTTGCTCACGCGGCGGTGAATTTCGTGTTTTATTCGCCTGTGCTGGCGTTTCTGGTGGGTGTTACGGCCGCGATGCCCGGATGGTCGCGGGAATCCCGTTCCCGGGTGAAGATCCGCGGGGGCGGTTATCGTTATGCCCTCGCGGGTGGCCTGCTGTTCGGCTGGCTCTGCTGGCTGCACCTCGGCCTGGATACGATGACGTACGGAATATTGACCAATCAGCCGGGTGTGCCTTTTGCCGAAAAATTTCGCCGCAGCCCCGAGGTGATGCTCGACTTTGCCCGAACGGCACAAACGTTGAACCCCAATAGGGGCGTACCGGTGCTGGCGGAGGCCGTGCTCTTGAGGGGCTTTCTCGAGGACAACCCGACGTCGAAGTTTCTCGAAGAGGAAGCGCTGGGTGCTTATCGTCGCGCTATCCGGGTGGATCCGTGGAATCCCAATGCGGTGATGCAGATGTTTCTTTTTGTCGAGGCGCGGCCCGGTGTTCGAAGCCAGTTGACCTCCGAAGAGTCGCCGGAAGCACTATTGCTCAGGAGCATCAGCATTGATCCGCTGTATGTGCCCGGCATCGATGTTTTCGTCAATCGCCTGCTGGCGAGTGGCCGTGGTGATGTCGCCCGGCGGTTGCTGCAGACCCGGGTGTTGCCGAATATCGAATATCTCGCCAGAACCGACAAAGATGCCGCACTGCGATATCTGACGTGGCTCATGGACCATGCCAGGGCTCGCGGGGATGGTGCCCGGGCAAGGGAACTCGAACAGCTCCGGGAGCAATTGGCCGCGTTCAGATCAGCCGGTCGGCGGCGCCACTACTAGGAGGTTCGCCCGCAACTAGGAGGTTCACCCGCAACAACTAGGAGGGTTTACCCGCCACAACCGGGGCGGGTGTTTTGAGGACTCCCACCAGTTGGCCCTTGCGCTTGTCCACCCCGAGGAATATGTATTCGTATCGGGTTGCAAATGGAAAAAACGCGTAGTCTTCGAGCTGGCCTCCATGCTCGCTGAGCCAGAGCGGGATGTTTTTGGTTTTCTGGTCTCGATCGATGAGCACACTGTAGGGGAAAGCTTCCTTTTCGACGTCGATCTCGCGGGCATCAAAAGGTGAATAAAGTGCAGAGAACGTGCGCAGCGGCTGCCGCTGCTGTAACGCCCGCCGGCGGATATCCGACTGGGCGGTAAGGTCCTCGGGAAGCTTGACGAAAAGTTTTTTGGGACTATTCCCGGGCAGCGCGCTCAGATCGGGAACCATGGCACCCACTTCCTCGTAGGCATCCGAACTCATGCTGAAGAATTGCCCGTCGACGTAAACCAACGCCAATGGCCTTTCCGCATAAACGACAAATGTTCCTGCCGCGAGACAGGCTGCCTGAAAAGCGGCAATGCAGGAAAGGTCGAACTTGAGACCGGGCTTGCCGTGCTGATAAACGATCAGGGTGAGGGTTGGCCCGAGAATCAGATCCACCGCGACGATTATCCGAATACCCTGCCAACCGCCGTCGGAGTCGAAGAAAAACCCCGGGTACCAGATAAATACCACCAGGTAGGCGAGAAATACGAAGACGATGAGGCTGATACCGAGGTGGATCAGGAATGCGCTTAGTCTGTTCATGTCGGTTTTCGTCCGCGAGGCTCAATAAAAAGGTCCATCGCGAACGCTCGTTCATTATGCCAATTTGAATATGGTAGATCGTCGAATTTCAGTGTCCGTGACCGTTTTCTCATTCTCTCCTTCTGTGGGTTGGGGATGATTTTGTCTTGCCGATGGCTGTGACGTCGAGCGTATACCCCAACCGTGCTTTTCAGCAAATTGGTATCGGAGTATCCTGCCCGCCCTCAGCAGGGCCGGAATAGCTCAGATGGTAGAGCACCGCATTCGTAATGCGGTTGTCCGGAGTTCGAGTCTCCGTTCCGGCACCATCATTTTCCTGCCGACCGGCCGGTGATGCGCATGGAGAGATCCAGCGGGACCACCTGCTTTGTCAGGTTGCCGACGGAAATGTAGTCCACCCCGGTCGCCGCGATGTCCGCGATTGACGCGAGGTCGATTCCGCCGGATGCTTCGAGCTTCAGTTTGCCCCGAGCCAGTGAAACGGCGGCTTTCGTGTCCGTGAGACTGAAGTTGTCTATCAGCGCGATGTCTGCCCGGGCGGCAATCGCTTCTTCGAGTTCCCCGAGGCTCTCGACCTCCACTTCCACGGTGATGTCCGGGTGTAGCGACCGGGCGCACTCGATTGCTACACCGATGCCGCCCGCGGCATTTATGTGGTTCTCCTTGATCAGGAAGGCGTCAAACAAACCGAGACGATGGTTGTGACCGCCGCCGCAACGAACGGCATGCTTCTGGGCGACGCGCATCCCCGGAATGGTTTTGCGGGTATCGAGCAGCCTGGTTCGAACGTCACCCATCAGTTGGACGTAGCGACGGGTAAGTGTCGCCGTGCCGGACAGTAACTGGACGAAGTTGAGCATCGTCCGTTCCACCGTCAGTAGTGCCCGGGCGGGCCCTCGCAGTTTGAAAAGCTCCTGGTTCGGTGTCACTGCATCGCCGTCTCCCACATGCCAGGTGATGTCGATGCGGCCGTCTACCTGCTTACAGGTTTCCTCGACCCAGGGTTTGCCGCAGAACACCCCGGGTTGTCTGGTGATTACCCGTGCGATTGCCTGTTGCGAAAAATCGATGAGTTCCGCGGTTATGTCTCCGGTACCCACGTCTTCGCACAGGGCTCTTCGAACCTCAGCGGTGACGGATGTTCTGAATTCGGGCGATTCGGACGGGTCGTGCTTGATTATCAAGGTGCTCGCTCAAGTTGTGGGCCGGATAGAATCGTGCGACGATCATTTTACGTCAACTGCTCATTGGCACTTCGAAAAATCGTTGCATGTAAAGCAGAATCACTGGCTCTCCCGGGTTCGTAACCTCCGATCTCCGAATCGCAGCAAACGCCCCGACCCGATGGATGTTGCGCTCATCGTAATTCATGGCATTTCTCTGCCGAAAGGGGAGTTTGCCACGGGGTGTGTCGATCGGCTTTTTCTGAATCAACTCGATGTGACCAGTCATGGTTCGTTCGCGGATCTCGATGGGGTGCGGGTGTCTTCCCATCTGCTCATCGATCGGGTCGGGCGCACGACTCAGTATGTTCCGTTTGACGAACAGGCCTGGCACGCAGGCGATTCCAGTTGGAGAAACCGCGTCCGGTGCAACGCTTTCGCCATAGGCATCGAACTCGAGGGAACCGACGATCAGCCCTATGCAGATCGGCAATATTCGACGTTGGCGAAGGTCACCCGCGCGCTATTCGAAATGTATCCGCGGTTGTCGCCGGATGCCATCGTAGGCCATCAGGAAGTGGCTCCCGGACGAAAAACCGATCCCGGGCCGGCTTTCGACTGGTCCCGCTACCTGTTGAAAATTGCCGGCCCAACATAACGTGCCGGTGACCTGCAGGTGAGCGCTTCGCGGGGAAGAGGTCTGCGCATCGGCATCGCGGTATGGCTGAACGGTCGGGCACTCTTACCCGATCTAGTGAAGCGTCTCGGGGTCCGCGTGCGGATGGCGAACGATGCGGATTGTTTTTCCCTGTCGGAGGCGCACGACGGCTCG
>JAPUJX010000480.1 GCA_027295975.1 Gammaproteobacteria bacterium | reverse complement strand
CAAAGGTTGGACCATCGCCAAGCGGTTGTTGCAGCACGAGCGGCAGATGATCTCCGGCATCGGTGGTATTTCCGCTCTCGGCGGGGGCCGCCGAAACCTGGAAGACATCGCCAAGGAATATCTGGGGGAAGAAAACGGACGAATTGCCGACTCATCAATGCGTAACAAGATCATTAATCACCGCATGAACGATCGCTCCTTTCAACTGGCACTCTCCCGGTCATCGCAGGAGTCACAAGCAGGAAACGCGAACGGCAACATTGCCAGCATGTCCAAGTATTTCGGCACCGAGCAGAACAAACGCAAATACGAGTTGTTGCTGCAAACCATGGGAACGGTGAGCGTAGGCTGGGAGGGAACCGAGTTCAGCGACAAGGAATTGAACACTACCCGACAGTGGCTGCGCTCGAAGGCAAACTCCATCGAGGGGGGTACCAGCGAAGTGCAACTCAATGTGATTGCGAAGCGGGTGCTGGGACTGCCCGATTAGGGGCACCATTGTAATTACGAAAAGAATCGCAATATCTTGACGAACGGAAACAGATAAACAGCAAATCGGAGAATTATGGAAACCATCATCACCCTGGTCGTTCTAGCTGTTGCAGGCTTCTGGATTGTTTCGATCTACAACAAGCTCGTTACCTACAAAAACCGTTTCAAGAACGCGTTCTCCCAGATCGAAGTGCAACTCAAGCGTCGCTACGACCTGATTCCCAACCTGGTGGAAACCGCAAAAGGTTACATGGAACACGAGCGGGAAACCCTGGAAGCCGTCATTGCCGCGCGCAATCAGGCGATGGCGGGATTGGAAGCTGCGGCAAAAGATCCAACAAACGCCGGGGCAATCAAAGAGTTGGCCAGCGCAGAAGGTATTCTCGGCAGCGCGATGGGACGTTTGAACGTGGTTATGGAAGCCTATCCTGACCTGAAGGCCAACCAGAACATGATGCAGTTGTCTGAAGAGTTGACCAGCACCGAAAATCGGGTGGCTTTCTCGCGGCAGGCTTACAACGACCAGGTAACCGCCTACAACACCTTCAAACAGACCTTCCCTCCGGTGCTGTTCGCAAACTTTTTCGGACATGAAGCCGACGCAACCCTGCTGGAGTTCGAAGACAGCGAGGCGCTGCAGGAAGCACCCAAGGTCGCATTCTAAAGGAGAACCTTTGGACTTTTTTCAAGCACAGGACACCGCGAGGCGCAAGACCCTGTGGATTGCATTCCTGTTCTTCGCCGCGGTGATCTGCCTCGTGGTTTTAACCAACATCCTTGTCGCGTTCGTTTATCTGTGGACAAACAACACCGTGACGGCGGGGAGTATTTCCATCGCTGACGTGTTCAGTCTACTCCCCACCGAGTACTGGTTCTGGATCAGTTCGGGCGTGGTCGGCGTGATCGCAACCGCCAGCATATTCAAGTACCTGGTAGTGCGCGGCGGAGGCCGCAGCATTGCAGAATCGTTGGGCGGCACTCTCATTTTGCAAAACACCACAGATACCGGCGAACGTCGACTGCTCAACGTCGTCGAAGAAATGGCGATCGCCGGAGGTCTCCCCGTCCCGCCCGTGTACCTGATTAATGAACCCAGCATAAATGCGTTCGCGGCCGGATTCGGTATCGACGATGCGGTCATTGGCATTAACCGGGGTACCGTGGACCAACTCACCCGCGATGAGTTGCAGGGTGTGGTCGGCCATGAGTTCAGCCACATTCTGAACGGCGACACCGGAATTAACCTTCGCCTGATCGCCATTCTGCACGGCATTCTGTTTATCGGCATCATCGGTTACGTAATACTGCGGATCGGCGGCGTCAGCCGTCGCGGCAACAACGGCATGCCCATACTCGCGCTGGGTATCGGGTTGCTCGTCATCGGTTACGCCGGAACGTTTTTCGGCAACCTCATCAAAGCCGCGGTCAGCCGACAACGCGAATACCTGGCTGACGCCGCGTCCGTACAATTCACCCGAAACCCCCAGGGAATTGCCGATGCCTTGAAGAAGATCGGCGGCTTCAGTGCCGGTTCGACCATGTCCAGCGCATCCGCCAACGAAGTGAGCCATATGTTTTTCGGTCAGGCATCGAAACTTTTTCTCAACAGCATCATGTCGACCCACCCGCCTCTGGACAGTCGCATTCGCGCCATCGAACCCCGGTGGGACGGCGACTTTCCCCTGGTAACGCCAGCAGCCGAATCCTCGATGGCCGATCTTCCCGAGACGGCTGCCGGGTTCGGCGGCCACACGAGTCTGATCCAGGGGTTAGCGAGTCATGACAGCACCATCGACATCGAACCCTCGGTGCTCACCTCGGAAATCGGTCAACCTTCAAAACAGAGCCTGGACAACGCCCTGGCCATTATCGACTCAACGGCCATGGAATTGCGGGAAGCGGCCCACGACCCCTGGGCGAGCCGCGGACTGATCTACGCCATGTTACTCGACAGCGACGAGACGGTTCGCAACCGGCAGTTGGATCATATCGATGATCGTGCGGAGCCCGGCGTCCCCGACCAGGTAAGGCGCTTGCACCCGTTGGTGCTCGACACCGATGCACTCCACCGGGTGACCCTCGTCGAGATGGCCATGCCTGCACTAAAGGAATTGTCGGAGTCGCAATACCAGCGTTTCATGTCCAACACCGTTGTTTTGATCAAGGCGGACCGCAAGATTGATCTTCACGAGTGGGTACTGCATCGCATCCTGGTAAAAGAGCTGACGCCCCATTTCGAGGGACCTCAGCGGATCAGGGCGCGTTATCGATCGATCGGCTCCGTAGCGGAACACGCTCTCGGCTTACTTTCGGTGATCGCCGTCCACGGTCACACGGAGACTTCACAAATGCAGCATGCATTCGAGCAGGGGATTCGTGAACTCGAAATCACCGGCGAGTTGGATACCTCACCGGACGACAATTTTGTCCGATTGACAAAATCGCTGCGCAGACTGCGGTTGTTGAAACCGCTGAGCAAGCCGAAACTTCTCAAAGCATGCGCCGCTGTTGCCCTGGCTGACAAGCACCTGTCCACCGAGGAAGGTGCTTTACTGCATGGCATCGCGGCGACACTCGACTGCCCTCTACCACCATCAATATATGGATAACACCCGCATACTATCCCCGTTAGAATGCGGCATTAATTCGGCATAACCGTTGTATGGTCGAAGCTACCACCAATCCGTCCGACTCAAACTCCGTGCAGCTCGCCGCCGTGGATTTAGGGTCTAACAGCTTTCATCTGCTGGTCGCCCAGGAGACCAACGGCCGCTTACAGATTATCGACAGGATAAAAGAGATGGTCCGCCTTGCCGAAGGTCTGGAGGCAAAAAACCGACTGTCTGAAGAGGTTGCCGATAGGGCGCTGGCTTGCCTCGAGCGATTCGGCCAAAGGCTCACTGACCACGAAACGCAGAATGTTCGCGTCGTGGGCACAAATACCCTGCGCAAGGCGCACGGCGCCAAAGGTTTCCTCGCGAAAGCCGAGAAAGCATTGAGGCACAAGGTTGAGATTATCTCCGGACAGGAAGAAGCGAGGCTCATCTTTCTCGGCGTTTCTCATGCGGTGGAGGATCATTTCGACCGGCGTCTGGTCGTCGATATTGGTGGCGGCAGCACCGAACTCATCCTCGGGGGGCGGTTCAAGCCGCAGTTCATGGAAAGCCTCTACATTGGTTGTGTTGGTTTGTCGCGCTCCTGTTTTGCGGACGGGCGCATTCGAGTCGGCAGTTTCAAGGCTGCCATCAATCAGGCCCGCCAGCAGCTGGAACCGCTGCAACGCAACTTCCAGGAGTATGGCTGGGATACCGCAATTGGCGCCTCGGGTACCATCCTCGCGATTCAAGATGTACTCGTCGAAATGGATTTTCAGCGTGACGGCATTACTTTGGCCAGCCTCGTGGAGATCAAGAAGCAACTCATAAAAGCCCGCCACGTGGACAAGATCGCATTACCGGGCTTGTCGGCCGAACGAGCGGCCGTTTTCCCAGGGGGAGTTGCGATTCTGTGCGCAATCTTCGAGGCCCTGGAAATCGAAACCATGCACGCAACCAACGGTGCGTTGCGAGAAGGGCTGTTATACGATCTCCTCGGCCGAGTGCAACACCAGGACATCCGCGAAAATAGCGTTCTCGACCTGATGAACCGCTACCGCATCGATCGCCCCCATGCCAAGCGGGTGCGGGAAACCGCTATCGAGTTGCTTGCACAAGTTGCAGTTTCCTGGGAACTCACGGAACCAAATGACAAGCTACTGCTCGGCTGGGCAGCGCAGCTACATGAGATCGGGATCGATATCGCACACAATCAGTATCATAAACATGGTGGTTACCTGCTTCGTCACATGGATCTGCCGGGCTTCTCCAATCTGGATCAGCAACATCTCGCGGCCCTCGTAAGAGCCCATCGACACAAATTTCCCAAAGAGGAAATCCCCCCGGTAAACGGCGACACCTCCCGCGTCGGGCTATTGGCCGCGGTGTTGAGGCTGGCGGTTGTGCTGCATCGCAATCGCACCTCGGAACCCCTACCTCATGTCGCCATGAGCGCCGAAGACCACAGGGTAAAGCTCGCCCTGCCTGAGGCCTGGCTCAAGAAACATCCCCTGACCAGATTGGATTTACAACAGGAAGCCGAATACCTCGCAGCCGTACCTCTCAACGTAGAAATATGCGCGAGCTGAACCGATTGTCCTCTGAAATCGGGACAACGAACTCGTCAATCATCGGCGAGGTTGTTCAGCAATGTCTCCTGAGCGCTACGTCGTTTGTCCTTCGGTGCCTTCATTTGTTTGTAACTTCCATCCACCTGCAACAACCAGGCCTGAGAATTATCGGAGAGGTAAAACTGAGCCTCACGCATGATGCGTTTGTGTAACCCATCATTTTCGATGGGAAAACAGGTTTCTATCCGGTCGAAGAAATTCCTTCCCATCCAATCCGCGCTGGAAAGATACAGTCCCGGGTCACCGTCGTTCTCAAAAAAGAAAAAACGTGTGTGCTCGAGAAAACGTCCAACAATAGAACGCACCCGTATCCCGTCGGACACCCCCCTCACTCCTGGACGCAACGAACATATACCTCGCACGATCAGGTCTATTTTCACCCCCGCCTGAGATGCGCGATACAACGCTTGAATAATCTGCGGCTCGATCAGGGAGTTCATCTTGGCGATGATCCGCCCCGGCCTCCTTTTTGCCGCAAGTTCAGCCTCGCGATCGACCAACTCGATCATCGTTTTGTGCAACGTAAACGGTGATTGCAGCAGCTTCTTCAGACGACCTACTTTGCCCATTGAGGTGAGTTGCTGGAAAATCTGCTGAACGTCTTCGCCAATGGCCGCGTCACAGGTAAACAATCCGTAGTCGGTATAAAGCCTCGCGGTTCGGGTGTGGTAGTTACCTGTACCAAGGTGCACGTATCTGCGCAGACTGCGGCCCTCGCGGCGAATCACCATGCTCATCTTGGCGTGCGTCTTGTGACCCACCACGCCATAAACCACCTGAACGCCGACCATCTGAAGGTGGTTGGCGAGTTCGATGTTGGCTTCTTCGTCAAAGCTGGCCAACAGCTCGATTACCACCAGCACCTCTTTACCAGCCGTCGCGGCATCGACCAGAGCCTCTACCACCGCTGACTTCGTACCGGTTCGGTACAGTGTTTGCCGGATGGAGACCACCTGTGGATCTCTGGCGGACTGGCGCAGGAAATCCAGGACCGGAACAAACGATTCGAACGGATGGTGTAAGAGGATGTCGCCCTGTCGAATGGCTTCGAAGATGTCGTTGTTCGGGCGTAACTTTTCGGGAATGCTGGGGGTGAAACCGGGGTACTTGAGCTCTGGCCGGTCGACCATTTCAGGAACCGCAGCCAATCGCATCAGGTTGACCGGACCATTACAACGATAAACTTCGTCTCGCGATAGCTGAAATTGTGCGCTCAGAAACGCCTCGAGCTCGGCGGGGCAATCTTCAGCTACCTCCAGGCGCACGGCGTCTCCATACCGACGCGACGATAACTCACCTTCCAGCGCGCGCAACAGATCGTCAACCTCCTCCGCATCGACGAACAAATTGCTGTTTCGGGTAACGCGAAACTGATAACACCCCGTGGCCGTCATCCCGGGGAACAGATCCGAAACATGGGCTTCAATGATCGATGAAAGCAGAACAAATTCGTTGGGAGTCTGCGCACACGATTCCGGTAGACGCACGATTCGAGACAACGCGCGGGGCGCTTGTACGATTGCTTTGCCGCTGCGCCGCCCGAAGGCATCTTCCCCTTCCAATGTGACGATAAAGGTCAGGCTCTTGTTGAGCGGTTCCGGAAATGGATGGGCGGGGTCCAATCCGATTGGATTCATGATCGGCGCAAGCTCTCGATTGAAAAAGCGCTTCAACCATCGAGTCTGTTTGCCGTTCCAGTTTTTGCGAGCGAGTATGCGGATGCCTTGTATATCCAGTTTCGGCAGCAACTCATCGTTCAATATTCGGTACTGCTCGTCGACGAGGTCTCGCGCCACTTCCGCAATGGAGCGAAGTTGTTCGGCCGGGGTCATGTTGTCCGGACCCCGCTGCTCGGCCCCATATGCTTCCTGCTGTTTCAGGCCGGCAACACGAATCTCGAAAAATTCATCGAGCACGGAACAGGCAATACAGAGAAACCGCAGTCGCTCGAGCAATGGCAACCCGTCGTCTCTGGCCTGCGCGAGGACACGTCGATTGAACTCCAAAAATGACAGCTCACGGTTTATGTACAATTCCGGATTGCTGAGCCAGTCATCTTTCATCGCTTACAATAGAGTACCCGAGTGGCAGACGAGTTTAACATGTCAAAGATTTCGAATTTGTGATGGTCACCCCCCGATGAGCGGACAAGATCGAGTGTACGGCAAACCCAACCAACACATCGTGGATTTTGTTTTCGACACCACGGTTGTCGATGTATTTCCCGATATGATCAGGCGCTCCGTACCGGGTTACGAAACGGTCATCCCGATCACCGGATTGATTGCGGCGCAACACATCGCCCCGGGAGGCCGCGTTTACGATCTCGGATGTTCCCTCGGCGCAACAACGCTGGCTGTATTGAGGCAGTTGAACGATACGCCCTGCAAGATCATCGCGGTGGACAATGCCCCGGCCATGATTGCCCGCGCCCGGGAGCTAGTCACCGATTCCCGCGTACACTTTAAAGAAGCGGACATTCTGGATCTGGAGATGGAAGGCGCCAGCGTCGTGCTGCTGAATTACGTGCTTCAGTTTGTCAGCCTCGATGATCGATTAACTCTGCTCAACAGAATCCAACGCAGCCTGCTCCCTTCTGGACGCCTGATTCTCTCCGAAAAAATTCGTTTCGAAGATGCCGAGACGCACGCGTACTACGACGCGCTACATCTACATTACAAGCGTGCCAACGGGTACAGCGAGCTCGAGATCAGTCAGAAGCGAACCGCACTGGAAAACGTCATGATCACCGACAGCATCGATGAGCACCTCGCCCGTTTCCGTGCCGCCGGTTTCTCTCAGGCAGAGGTCTGGTTCCGTTGTTTGAACTGGGCTTCTTTTCTCGTTACACCGTGAATTTTGCATCGCTGTTCGAAGTGATCCCCGAGTGGCGAACCCTGGGAGACACCATCGCAGTGCGCTTCTCACGAGACTCCCATGGAGAGTACGATCGCTGGCAAGCCGCGGTAGATGACTTACCCGAGATCACCGTTGACTCCGTGGGGCTGACCGACACGGTGACAATCGCCGGCGCGATTACCAACGAACAGGCGGTAACGCTGGAGACGGCATTGGGCGAACTGCATCCCTGGCGTAAGGGTCCGTTTGAACTGTTCGGGGTGAAAATCGACAGCGAATGGCGCTCCGATTGGAAATGGCGGAGGGTAACGCCGCACCTGGACCCGCTGGCGGACCGCCGAGTGCTCGACGTTGGGTGTGGCAACGGGTACTTCGGCTGGCGAATGCTGGAAGCAAACGCCGCGCTCGTCGTAGGCGTTGATCCAACCCTGGTGTTCTGCATGCAACACCAGGCGATCAACCGTTACCTCGAAAACGAACGCAACTGGGTGATTCCTATTCCATTCGAACAACTTCCCATGGCGGGATTCGATACCGTTTTCAGCATGGGGGTGGTCTATCACCGCCGCGAACCAGACAAACACGTACAACGCCTGTTCTCGTTCACCCGACCCGGCGGTCAGCTCGTACTGGAGTCGCTGATTGTCGAAAATACCGAATCGCTGATTCCCGTTGACCGTTATGCACGCATGGGAAATGTACGGATCGTGCCGTCGATCCAGGCGCTTACCGGGTGGGTACGCGGCGCCGGATACGTAGACGTCGAGGTTGTCGACATGACCTCAACGACGGTGGATGAACAACGCTCCACCCCCTGGATGCGTTTCGACTCGTTGCGCGAGGCGTTACATCCGGTGGATCCGGTCCGGACAACGGAAGGACTCCCGGCACCGGTGCGAGCCATTGTTGTCGGCCGCAAACCTAAGTAAGGTAGCGGCGTGATGCACCGCGCGCGGCATCGAGCACCACGCGCGATATGAGGAATCCTACTCCATGATGCTCGGACTTGTGCCAATGTCCTTTCGGTTTCGCGGTAAGCTTCGCCGCCTTTTGGATATCTATCACTGTTTCCTGGAGCATCCCGGGGTGGGCCTGCACCCAACGCAGATATCGAGATACACGGGGATGGGTTTCGCCGAGGTCAACTCGCGGCTGAACGCAACTCCGGAGCTATTCGTCAAGCTTCCCAGACGGCCGGACGGCATCACCCGGTACCGACTCACCACAACAATCACGGTGAAATCCCCCGAAGAGGTAGAGCGGTTTCTGGCACTCGCGGTGCGCAGGGAAAGTTTCATCCTCTACGCCAT
>JAPUJX010000048.1 GCA_027295975.1 Gammaproteobacteria bacterium | reverse complement strand
TACTATTTACGGCACAAGACGCGTGATTTTTGCACCGTGCGAGACGTACAACTGTTTCTTTCGCAGCTTATGGAACGAATCGTTCGGGACACGATTCACGAGCTCACAGTGGATGGTCTGGATCGCATCAACCCGGATGGGGCTTACCTTTATATCTCGAACCATCGAGACATCGTGATGGATTCGAGCTTGTTGAATCTGACTATCTACCTTGCCGGTCACAGTACCTGTCGTATCGCGGTAGGCGATAATCTGCTCACCGAAGTTTATGCAGCCGACCTGATGCGGCTCAACAAGAGCTTCGTGGTCGAACGCAGCGCTACCGGTACGCGGGCGATGTACCAGGCGATGTTGCGCACGTCGAGCTACATCCGTCATTCGCTGGAAGAGGGGGAATCGGTTTGGATAGCCCAGCGGGAGGGACGGGCCAAGGATGGCATCGACAGAACCGATCCCGCTTTGTTGAAGATGATAGCGTTGGCTTACCGCAAGGAAACCAGAAGTTTTGCCGACAACATCAAAAGGATGACCATCGTACCGGTATCTGTTTCTTATGAACTCGATCCGTGTGATCACCGCAAAGCCCACGAGCTTTATCTCATGGAAAAGTTTGGCGGGTACGACAAGCCGCCCAACGAGGACCTGGAAAGCATCGTCGAGGGGATAGTGGGTTATAAAGGGCGTGTGCATTTGACCATCTCTGAAGCCGTAACGGGGAATTTCGAGGACCCCGAAAGCCTGGCGCGTGAAATCGATCTGGCCATTGTCGGAGGAATGAAGGTTTTCCCGACGCATGTGCGTGCGGCATACGTGCTGAACGATGGACCGCTGGAAAGTGCGGGAGACGAGTTACCTGACGTCAGTGCTGCATTTGCAGAGCGTTTGCTGGCCTGTCCAGAAGAGGAAAAGCGTTTTCTGCTCGCAGGTTATGGAAATCTGCTGCGCAACCGCGAAACGATCCTCCGGGAATAGGGGTTTCCTAGTCGATGACCAGCGGCGGCTCATCCAGAGCGGCAAGTTGTTCGCGAAGATTCAGCACATGTTCGCCCCAGTACCTCTGGGTGTTGAACCAGGGGAACGCCCTGGGAAACGCCGGGTCGTCCCAGCGTCGGGCCAGCCAGGCGGCGTGGTACATGATGCGTAAGGTGCGCAGCGGCTCGATGAGGCGCACGCTCATGGCGTCGAACTCGCAAAACTGCCGGTAGGCTTCCAGGATTGTGCTCAACTGCTTCTGCTGCTCTTCCCGTTCGCCCGACAAGAGCATCCATAAATCCTGCATCGGAGGACCGTTGACGCAGTCGTCGAAATCGACGAAGTGCGGTACCTCGTTGCGCCACAGCAGGTTGCCCAGGTGGCAATCGCCGTGAATGCGGCCACTGGTGGATACGCCGGCCATCACAGGGGCCAGTCGCTCCAGCAGGTGCTCGGTGATGGTTGCATAAGCCTCTTCCATTTCCATTGGAAGGAAGTTTGCTTCGAGGAGAAAAGTGCGGCTGTCCACGCCCATACGTTTAACGGTATAAACGGGTCTGTGGGAAAAGGGCTCGATACCGCCGACGGCGTGAATTCGCGCCAGCGTACGTGCCAGTACCTTGATGTTTTCCTCGATCTCCAGATTAGGAGGATGGCCTCCCTGGCGAGGGTACACCGCGTAACGAAATCCCTCGAATTCGAACAGGCTCTCCCCGTCGCGGCACAACGGAGTGACCACCGGAAGTTCCTGCGCGGCCAGTTCCGCCGTGAAGGCGTGTTCTTCCTCGATCTGTTCGGTGGTCCAGCGTTTGGGCCGGTAGAATTTGGTGACGACAAACGAGCCGTCTTCGAGTTCCACCTGATAAACCCGGTTTTCGTAACTGTTGAGTTCGAATAATCCGCCGGTTGGCTCGAAGCCGCATGCTTCGAGGGCTTGCAGGATGACGTCGGGGGTAAACCCCGCATAAGGCAGGGAAGGTAGGGAAGAGTCAGTAATTTCTGGCATCTAAGGCCACCGATTTGATAAAAGCGAAGACCGAGTGACCGCGGAGCAGGCCCAGTCGTTCTGCCGAGAGGCTGGTGATGCGGGCAAACAGAGTTTGTCCCGCGCAGTCCAGGGTGATGAGTACCGAACCTGCGCTTGCCTCACCGACCTCAGAAATTGTAACTGGAAGCCGGTTCAACATGCTGGATTCGCGGGTGTCACTTCTGGAGATGCTGATTGCGCGCGCGGGAATCTGTAGACGAATACGGGGGCCGAGGTTATTCAGATCGCCGCGTACGTACAGAGTTTCGGTGCCGATGTTCAGGCGACTCAGGTTGTGTTCGGGATCGAAGCTTACGAAATCACAGGCAAGTATGCCGCCCACGTCTATTTCGTCTGATATCGGATGGTCGATCTGCCGTCCGACCTCGTCGGGTTTACCCGCCGCCGCGACGCGGCCGTTTTCCAATACAACGATGTAGTCGGCAAGCTGCAGAACCTCATGTAATGCGTGGGTAACATAGAGCACGGGTTGGCCGAGTTCCTGACAAAGTTTCGCCAACAACGGGGCAAGCTCTCGCCGTGCCGGCGCATCCAGCGAACTCAATGGTTCGTCCAGCAGCCAGAGCTGGGCTGGCACCAGCAACGCCCGCGCGAGAGCCACCCGCTGCTGTTCTCCACCGGAAAGTGAAGCCGGTTTACGATGGAGTAGAGAGGAAAGTGAAAACCGTTCGATAGCTTGTTGTAAATCCAGCGCATAACCTCCCCGGCGTCTCCTTGGAAACTGAAGATTCCGCAGCACGGTCAGGTGGGGGAAGAGTTCCGCGTGCTGCTGAACCATTCCAACGGGGCGAAGGTGTGCGGGTAAACACGTGGATGGGCCTTGCCACATTGTGCCGTCCAGGCTGACCGACAGTCCGGGGGTAAAGTCCAGGCCGGCGATCGCGCGCAGCAGAGTGGTCTTGCCGGAACCCGATGCGCCGACAATCGCGGTCACTCCGAGGTTCGGTAGTTCGAGATCCACCTTGAGGTTATAACCGCTCGATCGCTCGATTTTCCCGCTGATAAGAAGGCTCACGGACTTCGCCCCAGCGTGCTGTAGGTTAACGTGAGCGCTGCCAGGGACAATCCCAGAAGGATTAGCGCGGTGGTGTGGGCAACGGCATAGTTCAACGTTTCCACTTGATCGAAGAGTAGGATGGACAGCACCCTGGTTTCACCAGGGATGTTGCCCCCGATCATCAGTACGATTCCGAACTCGCCCAGGGTATGGGCAAATCCAAGAACCGCCGCGGCGACCAACGCTCTGCGATGCAGCGGCAGGACCAGGCGAAAGAAACGTTCCGTGGGTGAGGTGCCGAGCAATGTGGCCGCATCGAGCAACCCCGGGTTGGTGTTGCGAAAACTCGTTGTCAACGGCTGACTGACAAACGGCAGCGAGTAGATCACCGAGCCTACGACCAGCCCGGCAAAAGTGAATGCGAGGGGCTGCCCGGTCAACATGGTCCACGCCCCGCCGAGAACGCTGTCTCCTGCCATGGCCAGAAGTAGGTAGAAGCCGAGAACCGTCGGTGGCAGGACCAGGGGCAATGCCACCAGGGCTTCGAAGAAGGGTCTCGAACGATGCCGCGTGCGGGCGAGCCACCAGGCGAGTGGTGGTGCGACAAGTAGCAGGATCACCGTCGTCACCGCCGCCAGGAGCAGGGTAACCCCGAGGCTTTGCAGCAGGTCTGCGTTCATCGTTGCTTTTCCAGCGGGCTTGAATAACCGAGGTTAACAATGATGGACTGAGCCTCGCTGCTCGCGATGAACCCCAGGAAGCGTTCGACGGCTTCCGGGTTGGTCGAGCGTAGTCCCACTGCCTGCTGATCGATCGGCAGATGACACGACGACGGGGCAAGCCACAATTCAAAGTCCGGTGTGTTTTGCGCAACGGCTTGAGAGAATGCGATGAAGCCGGCGGCAACGCCTCGTGAAGCAATGAAGTGATACGTCTGACTGATGTTGTTTCCATAAACGGCGCGATCCCTGGCCTGAGCCCACAACTTCATGGATTGCAGGCACTCCCTGGCCGCGCGCCCATACGGGGCGAGCTTCGGGTTCGCCAGCGCGAAGCGGCCGGCAACGGCTGTTTCCGGGTAGACCGCCATACCTTGTGCCCCTCCCGGCATCCACAGAGCCAGACGGCCACGTGCGTAGGTGAATGGTTTTCCCGATGCGTGACCCGAAATCACCAGGTCATGGGGACGCTCGCTGTCCGCTGAAAAGAAAAGATCG
>JAPUJX010000479.1 GCA_027295975.1 Gammaproteobacteria bacterium | reverse complement strand
TTCCCCGTCACCCCGAACATCGCGATGTCGTACTGGCCATTCTCTGTTTAGGAATGCGAAGAAGATATCCCTACACAGAATCTGAATTTAACGAGTTGCTGATAACTGAGTTGGCCGAACTACGCGCCAACGTCGTTCATGTCACATGTCGTCGATACATGGTGGATCTCGGTTTCGTGAAAAGAGATCGGGCAGGAATCAGGTACTTCTTGAATTACCCGAAAGTGGAATCCACCCTCTCGGACGAGGTTATGGTTTCAGCCAGGGATCTCGTCGAGAAAGCGCTCGCTGTTCGCAGGCGATCGCGCCGTGACCGTCGACACGCCTGAGGCGTCGGGGACAGGGCCATGACCCTTCCAACAATTCTGACCTGCTTTGCAACCGTTCTCTTCCTGTTGTTGGAGCGAGTCTTCCCCGGTCGCACGCTACCTCATGTTCCGGGGTGGTATGCCCGAGCTCTAGCGGTCAATCTTGCCCAACTCGGTATCACCCTGGCGACCGGTGGCTTGTGGATCTACCTCTTCGACAATGTTTCGATCGTCTCGATTGAAGATTGGAATCTGCCAATTGCCGAGGGGTTTGTGGGCTGGATCGTTGGCACGTTCGCGTTTTACTGGTGGCATCGAGTTCGCCACAAACCTGGCATCTGGCGCGTTTTTCATCAAATCCATCACTCACCCGCGCGAATTGAGGTACTGACTTCGTTCTACAAACATCCGCTTGAAATCTTCACCAATTCGTTCCTAACCGCTCTGATTCTATTTCCAGTTTTAGGTTGTTCCTTGTTGGGAACGTTTTGGTATAACTTCTTCGCCGCCACCGGAGAATATATCTACCACGCGAACATTCGAACGCCGCGATGGCTTCGTTACTTCATTCAAACGCCCGAATTGCACTCCATACATCACCAGTACGACGTTCACGCATACACCTACAGCGACATCCCCATATGGGATCGAATGTTTGGTACGTACAAAGACACCGTCGAGTTTGTGAATCGATGCGGGTTCCCGCGCGAGGCTGAAATGAAAATCGGTCGAATGCTCCTGTTTCAGAATGTTTATGATGACGAACATGAGTAGAGCCATAGTCGGAACGTCGGTTCTCGTCATCATGCTGGCAGCATGCTCGGTGAACGAAGGTAGGTCAGGACCAAGGTTTCTCGCGGTCCAGTGCGAACAACCCAGGCCCGAGATTTGCACCCAGGAATATCGACCCGTGTGTGCAACACGCGACAATGGAATACGTTGTGTGACCACACCCTGTCCATCTACGGAAACGGCCACCTACTCCAACGGATGTTCCGCATGCTCAGACCCGCTCGTCTACTTTTACCGCTCCGGGGAATGCCTAAAGTGAAACGGTACCTGCCATCACCCGAGCGACATCTCGGCTTCGAACCAAATGATCCGCTCGCCCTGACGTATCAGTCCGGAACGGTGAGTGGTCCCGCCTAAGAACATCCAAGTGTCTGTGTTCATCTCCTCGAGTCCGTTCACCTCGGCCGCATATTCGAGAATCAGGCAGTTTTCGCCAATGAACACCGTTCCGACACTGTTCTGGCCTCGAATGGCCGCGCTCTGCGCTACCCCTGTCAACAACTCGGAGGTTTGAATCTCCCCATCCCCATAGCGAAAGCCGAGTCGCTCGCCACTGAACTCAATAGTGATTGAGCCGTCGAGCGTGCCGCTCTTGCCGTGTGTGTCCCACCAGATTCCTGCTTGCGAGTATTTGCCGTTGATCTCCCGGAGCACCACAGTCCCGCTCCCTAGTGTCGGCAACAATCCCATAGTCTCACAGGTTCCAGCGGTGCGACGCCCAACCCGTTGTTGGCGTTCAAGCGGTCCGGTGCCAAGATGCTGGTCGAAATCCACTCGCAGGCGGCACCATGAAAAAGGTCCTGAACTTTGCCCTGGCTCTCAATTTCCTGACGGACGGTCCGGTCGGCGTGTTCCTGGTATTTTCACCCGAATCGTTCCTGCCCGACGGACAGGTTGAAGGGCTCCTATGGGTGCGCAACTACGGAGTTGCTGCTCTGACCGTGGCGAGCGTCCCATTGTGGTTGTGGCCACACAGAGACGACTACAAAGTCGTGGGGTTGGCGATCGGCTTATTGATGGCGTTCCACAGCGCCCTGACAATCGCGCTGCTCACCGCCGGTGGTCAACTATTCGGCTCGGTCCTTCACTTCATACTGGCGACGCTTTTCATCGTTCTCTTTTCGCAGAGGGCGAAGTGGTGCAGTTCTCAGCCGGCCGATGGCGCCACGGAAACTTGAATGACGATTTCAATCGTACGGCTGGGCAGCCCTAAGACAACAAACGAGGGGTTGCGAATCGGCACGGTCCGGCGGCCACCGCGCGGCGTGCGAAAGGACGAGTACGCGGCAAAAAACATCTATGACCTGTGGTTTCCAAACCTGTCACCCAGCGAGGGACTCTTAAAGGAAGCCTTTCCGGCAAAAGATTCCAAAACGTGGAAGTCGTTCGAGCGTAAGTTTCTCGCGGAAATGAAAAAGCCAGGTCCAATGAAAGACCTGGACCTGCTCGCGGCGCTCTCGCACCAGACGAACCTTTCCGTAGGGTGCTACTGCGAAGACGAATCACGCTGTCACCGATCGATATTGAGAAAGCTTCTCGAAACCAGAGGCGCACAGATCGGGTGACAACACCCAACACCACCTGACGAGAAATTTTCCATGCCGAATCTTGATCACATCATCCTCAAAGTAAACGACCTGGATGCCAGTGTTGAGTTCTATACCCAGATCATGGGTTTCTCCAACGAAGGAACCCAAGACCCGTTTGCCGTTGTGCGCGTATCAGATGATTTTCAGATACAGCTCGCCCCCTGGGGCACCCCGGGTTTCGAGCACTACGCGTTTGCGGTGTCGAAAGACGAGTTCGAAAAGATATTCCAGCGGGTCAAGACCGCCGAGATCGAATACGGTGCCACATTTGACTCCGTGGGTAGCAACACCGGACCTGGCGTGGCATCAGGCGCGAGAGGGGACGCGCCAACGCTGTATTTCAACGATCCAAACCGGCACCTGATCGAGATAAGGGCCTATGAGTCATAGGGAGCGCCGTTCGTGAAATCCCCACCGATGCCCTTCACAGTCCAGGGCTTCATAACGACGATCCCCCAGGGCGCGTCGTTTATCTCGAGAACAATTCGCGCGCCCTCATCGATCGCTCTGTGATAGTGCGCGTCGACCTCATCCAGGTAAACCACGAGCATCTGCGAACATCCACCCAGCTGTTGCGGGCTGGCCAACCCATGGTTTCCGGAAATTCCAAGCATGATCCGGCTGTCTAGAACCGCCAGTTCGGTGAGCAGGACATTGCCGTGCTCGTCCAGATACCGGTCCCGCTCATCCTCCTCAAAACCGAATACGCGGCACAGGAATTCGGCTGCGGCCGCGACATCATCGTATGTCGGCCTCGCCACGATTCTGGGTGTCCCGGGCGGGGGGTTCTGTAGCAAGCTCTTGCTCCACTAACGGATCCAGCTGATTGTGTGCCAAGCCGGTGGTGACCTGCAAATATGGACGACGCCCGAGAAGACCTGATTGATGGAGTAAGTGCGATCCTGCTCATTAGCCCGGACGCCAAAGCGCTGGCAGGCTTCTACTCTCAGATTCTCGGCGTTCCGTTGCGCGATGAAGTGCACGAAGGGGTACCGCTGCACTTTGCATGCGAACTCGGTTCCGTGCATTTCGCAATACACCCAGCCGATGATTGGCCGGGGACGCAGGTTGCCGAGCCTAGAAGCCCAGTGATCGCGTTGTCTACCCACAATGCCGCTGAAGTGGCGGAGCGGCTACAGCAAGCTGGAATTACACCAAACGGTCCATTTGACCGCGGCTTTGCGCTGGTGGTTTCATTCCGGGATCCAGACGGAAACCACGTGGAAGTACTGGAACCCAGCAACGCCTGACGATGATGTAGTATTGCCGTCACTCCGTTCCGGTTGGCCATTGGAGGCCAAAGTGATACCAAAATATCTCGTGATTGCATGCGCGCTGTTGTTGTCCGGTTGCGGAAACATCGACAACGCACAAAGCATTCGGTTAGGCGACGTATCCGTCGGCCAGCAGATGATCGATCTGAAACGCGCGCTGGAAGAAGACGCAATTACCGCCGATGAGCACGCCGAGCTGAAGCAGGCGCTGATGTCGCTCAGCTCGCTGTGTGGAGACCCGGACAACGACGAATCCTAGCTTTAGCAGCTGCAAGTCCGATCAAAAACAGGACTGATCCATGTGTAGAAACATCAAAACGTTGTACAACTTCGAACCGCCGGCGACCGATGATGAAATTCTGGCCGCATCCGTTCAGTTCGTCCGCAAGATCAGCGGATCAACCAAGCCGTCGATGTCGAACGAACTCGCATTCGAGCGCGCGGTGCAACAGGTTGCCGTGGTTGTGCGTGAACTGGTCGATTCCCTGGTGACCACCGCGCCAGCAAAGAACCGCGAGGTAGAGGCCGCCAAGGCCCGGGCAAGAGTCGAAAAACGTTTCGGCGTTTCTCGAGGCGCAGCCTAGGCTTTCTTATGACGACAAAAACCGCATTGCTGATCTCCGTAATATGCATGCTCTCGGGATGCTGGAATCAGGGCAATACCCACATTAGCCTCGGCAGCGTATCGATCGGACAGCAGATGATAGATCTTAAAAGTGCGCTGGAAGCCGGCGCGATGTCGCAAACCGAATACGATCAGACCAGACAGACCCTGCTGTCGATGAATACCGTTTGCGACGCTGCGCTCGAGGAAGATTGATTGCAGCGTTTTGTCCACCTCATTAACAAACGTTCAAGTGAATTCAGCGTAAGATAAAACGATGCAAGGATCATGTCTGTGCGGAAAGATCGTTTATGAAGCCGATGAATTTGCCGCGCCCATCGTGCATTGTCACTGCCGGAAATGCCGTAAGGCTCACGGCAGCGCTTTTGCCACGACTGCACCGGTGTTACGAGAGCACTTCCGTTGGCTGCAGGGCGAGGACCTGTTGTCGTTTTTTGAGTCCTCGCCAGGCAAGCGCCGCCATTTCTGTTCCATCTGCGGGTCACAGCTGATTGCCGAGTGGGTCGACAAACCCGCTGTGATCATTCGCATGGGTTGTCTCGACAGCGAGCCCGGATCAAAACCACAGGCCCATATCTGGAGATCGGAAGGGGCCAGCTGGTACGATCCTGGGGATGACCTGCCCCAGCTCCAGGAGGGCCGCACAAGGTGATTCGGCGGTGAGAAACATCGTTTTTCTGGCCGGGCTTGATCCCAACCCATGCCGAGGGTGCTGCCCATGAAAATCGCGATTACGACACTGGTGATCATCCATCTGATCGCGATCCTCTGGCATGGCGATGCCCACACAACCCTTGCGATAGAACTTCCGGTACTGAAGAACATATTCGTCTATGGGGTGATTGTGGCTGGACCCATCGTAGGCACCACCTTGATCTGGACTCGCTTTTCGGCCCTGGGCACCTGTTTGATCGCGGTTTCGATGGTCGGCGCACTGATGTTTGGTGTGTACCACCACTACGTACTGGTTTCTCCAGACAACATCGCCCATCTTCCAAACGGGGCCGTGAACGCACAAACTCAGTTCATCGACAGCGCAGCAGTCATTGCGATCATCGAGCTGGTATCAGCGCTCGTGGGGTTTTTCGCGCTCGGACAAACGCGTGCGACCAAGGAGCGCCTCGGGTAGCGCCGCTGCGAATTCGGCCGACCGCGACTGCCCGCCATCGGATCAATTTGCGCCATGGCTCAACCGTATCTAGATCAACTCGAAAAGCTGGTGTGCTCGTTCGCGCCAGCTAGCCACGATCTGATCTGCAAGCACTTTTTCAGTGGCGCGGCCCTCTATGTGCAGCAAAGAATCTGCGCTTCGCTGTCACCCAAAGGCCTGGCATTCAAGCTGGGAAACTCGCGCTGCGAAAACATACTTGCGCACGGTAAGGCCGTACCTCTTCAGTACTTCGACAACGCGCCCATCAAGCGCGACTATATCCTGCTTCCAGATGTTCAGAATCTCGACGATACTGACATCATCGCCTACTTCGAAGAATGTGTGGTCTATGCATCCTCAACAACTCGCTGACGACCTGATGCGCCATCTTCGACTCATCGCGTTCATCGCGCCCCTGCTGATCAGCATCCCTTGTTTCGCGCAAGGAAATGCCAAAGCGGATCGGGTGGTGGTTACAAAGTCTGAACGCACGCTCACCCTGGAGCGAAACGGCGAGCCGATCCGAATCTACGCCGTCGCTCTTGGCGCGCATCCGGCAGGACACAAGCGCCAACAAGGCGACGAGCGCACTCCGGAGGGCGTGTATTCGATAGATGCTCGCAATCCGGACAGCGCCTACCATCTTTCACTACGAATCTCCTATCCCAACGAGGAGGACCGCCAGCGCGCTGCCGCCCGAGGCGTGGATCCAGGAGGAGAGATAATGATTCACGGGATGGGCAGCGCAGTTTCGCGCATGGGTCCGCTACACCCACACCTCGACTGGACCGATGGTTGTGTAGCGGTGACCGACGAGGAGATGGATGAAATCTGGAAGCTCGTCGACATAGGCACCCCCATAGAGATCAAGCCCTAACCGAGGCTGCAGCAGGTAGGTATGACCACACGACAACAGATCTTTTCAGCAAGCCCAT
>JAPUJX010000478.1 GCA_027295975.1 Gammaproteobacteria bacterium | reverse complement strand
CGCTGCTAGAATCCCCGCTTGTTGTCTGGGGATGAGATGTCTGAACTCGCGCTCTGCCGAGCCGATACCCGAGTGTGGCCGCTACGGGTTGCGTTGTTGGGATATCGCAGCAACCCTTTCAGTGGTGGACAGGGTGTTTATCTCAATCACCTCTCCAGGGCACTGGTGGATGCCGGACACAACGTCGACGTGATTTCGGGCGAACCATACCCCCACCTGGACGAGCGGGTTCGTCTGGTAAAGCTGCCCGGTTTGAACCTCTTCGCGGAGCAAAGTCACGTGACGGCACTTCGGCCCAGGCACCTGCTGTCGGCAACCGACTTATTCGAGTGGTTCTCCATGTTGACCGGCGGTTTTCCCGAGCCCTACACATTCGGTAGACGGCTGGTCGGGCATCTCGCGCGCACCAACCGAACTTACGATCTCGTGCACGACAACCAGAGTCTCTGTTATGGGTTGCTGCGGGTCCAGCGAAGCGGCATGCCATTGGTCTGCACGATTCATCACCCCATTACCTGG
The DNA here is from genome assembly GCA_027295975.1 of Gammaproteobacteria bacterium. GTDB lineage: Bacteria > Pseudomonadota > Gammaproteobacteria > Pseudomonadales > Azotimanducaceae > SMWK01. The sequence goes on along the minus strand of JAPUJX010000478.1, from coordinate 6,313 downwards.
GACAAGGACATCGCGCTGAACCACGCAACAAGCTGGGGGGAAAGGTTGCTGATAAAACGCTGGCACAATTTCCTGCACATGCAGGCAAACGTGGCGCGCCGGGTGCATCACATCGTGACCGTCAGCGAACGCTCGCGGCAGGACATCTCGAGTGCATTCAACATCAACCCGGATCGTGTGCGCGTGATCTACAACGGCATCGATACCGACGCTTTCCACCCCGAGCCCGGCATCAAGCGCAATCCGTGGCAGATCATCACTACCGCCAGCGCAGACCAACCGTTGAAGGGAACACAATACCTCATCCCTGCGTTCGCGCGCCTGCTGACGAAATACCCCAGGCTGAAACTGATATTCATAGGAAATCCCAAACCCGGCGGGCCAACCGAAAGGCTGATCAAGCAACTCAATATCGGCGATCGTATTCAATTCATGCATGGTATTACCACAGAGCAGATTCGCTTCCTCTACGCAGGCTCCTCACTGGCGGTCGTCCCATCCGAGTACGAGGGTTTTGGCCTGCCAGCGGGTGAGGCGATGGCTTGCGGCATCCCGGTGGTGTCCACCGATGGTGGTGGACTGCCGGAAGTGGTCGGCGACGCCGCGGTAGTTGTACCGGCAAAAAGTTCGGAAGCACTGGCCAATGCCATGGCCGACCTCCTGGAAAATCCATCCATGCGGGCACGAATTGGCCACCTGGGACGAGAACATATACTGGCACGCTTTTCCTGGCAGCGAGCCGCCGGAGAAACGGCCGAACTCTATCGCGAGGCGTTGACATGAGCCTGGAAACGGTCGACTTCAAGTATTTGAACCTTACCCCGGGAGATAAGATTCTCGATATCGGGTGCGGCGAAGGCCGGCACACGATCGGCGCCTGTCTCAACGAAAGGGTGCATGCGATCGGTCTTGACCTTTCCTTGACCGATCTGAACACCGCCAGGAAACGCTACCGGGAGTTCGAAGTGACGGAGGATTCCTGTCGCCGTGCCGACTTTCTCGCCGCCAGCGGGCTCAGGTTGCCTTTTGCGGACGGGTGTTTTGATCAAGTCATCTGTTCCGAAGTGCTCGAACACATTCACGACTACAAATCGGTACTGCGCGAAATACACCGGGTGCTCAAACCGGGGGGCCTCTTTGCCGTCAGCGTCCCTCGTTTCGGCCCCGAATGGTGCTGCTGGCGGCTTTCCAGCGCGTACCATGCCGTAGCAGGTGGTCATGTTCGCATTTTCAGGACAACACAGTTGCAACAAGCCATCGAAAGTTTCTCCATGGTGCGTTACGCCAGACACTGGGCCCACGGCCTTCACACTCCGTACTGGTGGCTGCGGTGTCTGTTCTGGTCCTGGGGAGATCAGATCTGGCCGGTGCGCACCTATCACAGACTGCTCGTCTGGGATCTCTTGCAGCAACCTCGGCTGACCAGCCTGGTGGAAAAAATTCTCAACCCGTTCATAGGTAAGAGCCTGGTCCTGTATTTCGTTCGGGATGACCCGTGACACACTCCGACAGTCTCGGGCATACCGCCCATTACATCGCCCGGGTGCAAACCATAAGCGGCGCTATCCCCTGGTTCGAAGGCGGCGCGCTCGACCCCTGGGACCATGTAGAGGCAGCCATGGGTTTGTCGGTCGGTGGATTCCATGCCGAATCCGTGGCCGCCTACCGCTGGCTTGCGCAACATCAACGACCCGATGGCACCTGGTTAGCCGCCTATCAGAATGACGCCGTCGCGGATGGCACCCGTGCCGAGACCAACTTCGTCGCTTACATCGCAACAGGTGTGTGGCACCACTACCTCGTCACCGGGAATGGAACGTTCCTCGCCGAGTTGTGGCCCACGGTTAAAAAGGCGTTGGAATTCGTCATCGGCCTCCAGGCTCAAAGCGGAGAGATCTACTGGGCAATGGATACCCGCACGGGAATCAACAAAGACGCGTTGGTAACCGGTTGCAGCTCGATTCACAAAAGCCTCGAATGTTGCGCCAACATCGCACGCGTTGTCGGCGAGGAGTCATCGTTCTGGTTGCACAGCCGGGAAAAACTCGGCAACGCCATCCGGAACCGACCCGAGCGCTTCGATCGGACCTGGGAGAACAAGAGCCGTTATTCGATGGACTGGTATTATCCGGTCCTCACGGGGGTAATCGAAGGCCGCGATGCAACACGACGCCTCAATGAACGATGGGATACGTTCGTTGAACCCGGTCTCGGGTGTCGCTGCGTAGCAGACGAACCCTGGGTCACTATCGCGGAGTCGTGTGAACTCACCATGGCCAGCCTTGGGGCCGGTGATCGGGACAGGGCACTGGACCTGTTCGGTTGTCTTTCCAGGTACCAGGCAGAAGACGGTTCCTGGTGGACGGGTTACGCCTTTGCCGACGAGGCGATGTGGCCGGACGAACGTCCGACCTGGACGGCGGGTGTGGTAATGCTCGCCGCTGACGCGCTCCATGGATTGACGGGCGCCTCCCGCCTGTTCACCGCTATCAATCTGCCCGAGCCTGCTTGAACAACCAGACATTCACCCCAGTCGTCTGAGAACCCCGAGGGTGAGGGTCGAGTTCAAGGCTTCGAACAATCCCGAATCCAATGCCTTCAGGTAGATCTCGTGAGGTGCCCTTCCACCATCCGCCGGATCGGGAAAGATGTCGTGTATGGCGAGAATTCCGGCCCCGCACAGGTGTGGCGCCCACGTTGTGTAGTCCGTAACCGCGGCTTCCAGGTCATGCCCTCCGTCGATGAACACCATCCCCAGCGGCGTCCGCCAGTGGCGCCCCGCGAGTTCGGAGCAGGTTACCAACGGGACAACGAAATTCTCGAGATCCGCTCGAACCATCGTGGCGCGAAAAGCACGAAAAGAATCCATCCGACCCGCCGCGGCATCGAACAAATCCGGATCGTGGTATTCCTCGCCGGGCTGATGCTCCTCGGAACCCCGGTGATGATCTACCGCATAGAGAACCTGTTGGCGCTCCCTGCACGCGCTGCCTAAATAGACGGTGGATTTGCCACAATAGCTGCCCACCTCCAGACAAGGACCCAACAAGGCAGCTTCGAGCGCCAACTCGTATAAACGGATGCCCTCTTCCGGCGCAAGGAAGCCTTTGACACCTTCGGGATCGATGGACAGGCGCATGTACCTCTCGTCAGACAAATCGTGCAACTTGTCAGATTGCCATTGCTTTTTCAACCGCGCTCACTACACTGCCGCCTCCGATTGGTATATCGATCTACCGGGCAGTTCTCGAACGAACATGCAACGCAAATCTGGAATTCGAAAGACACGGGCCGTGTTGGTAGTTTGAGGTTACGGATATGCAAAACGACACGGAAATACCGCAGCTGACGAAGGAGCAAACGGAAGAACTGGAAAGCCTGCTCCAGGCTTTTGGACCTTCCTGGAAGCGAAGCGAGCAAGGCGACGAGGAAGACAACCAGAACTACGTCCTCGGTTACAACTAGTGTCCTGTCCCTAGAGGTTTTCCAGCAAATAAAACACGAACGTGAACACCAGCGGCAAAGCCATCAGGCTGTAACTCAAGAAATTGAGCATATCGTTCTGCGGTGGGTCGTTTCTGATTCTCAGGCGCGACCCTGCACCCAACCAGGTTACACTTCCGAGGATAAACGATAACACCAGGGTGAGGATGACCGCTGCCATGGTGTACCTTTATTCGCCCCTGCGGCATACAAAAGCCATGAATTTCTAAGGTCGCATCCCAAACTTCACGGGCCCGGTAAGCGCCTCGAGCTGGGGTTGTATCCAATCGATCCACCGACAGAGCGTGGGCCGGGTTTCCCGTGGATCAATGAGTTCGTGTACCGCAAAAGACTCGGCGCGCGGAAACGGCGAGCGATTACCGCGCAGTCGTTCCTCGAGTTCCTTACGTTTGATGTCGGGGCTCTCTGCAGCGGCAATCTCGCGGTGAAACGCAACCGCCACCCCGCCTTCCAGAGGAAGCGCACCTGACTCTACCGATGGCCAGGCCAGAACATAGGCATTGGGACCATAGTGGGCGGCTGTGGCGACGCCAAAACCCTTGTGCACCTGGATGGCTACCCAGGGAACGGTAGCCTGTACCGCGGCCGCCACTGCGGCCATGCCAAAGCGGATGGTTCCCGCCCGCTCTGCCTCCAGGCCGATCATGAAGCCAGGCTGGTCGATGAAATTTACGATGGGCACATGGAAGGTGTCACACATCTCGACAAAACGACGGTACTTCTGGGCCGCTTCGGCCGTCATCGCACCGGCGTAAAACATGCAATCGTTGGCCAGAACTCCCACCGGCTGACCATCGAGTCTTGCGAGCCCGACAATCTGACCCGGTCCGAAGGTGGCGCCCATCTCGAAAAAGGAGCCCTCGTCCATCACCATCTCAACGATGGCGCGCATGTCGAAGGCCGCATTGGAATCCCGCGGCACGACGTGCAGAAGTTCTTCCTCCATGCGCTCAGGATCGTCCGCGCTCCGGGTTCGCGGAGCGCGTTCCCACACACTGCTCGGCAGATAACCCAGGAAACGGCGAATCTGCCGGAAGGCGTCGTATTCGTCCTCGGCAATATTATCCACCACGCCGCTTACCGCGTGGACGTCGACACCACCCAGTTCCTCCTTGCTCAAACGAACGCCAAGCGCTCGTTCCACAAGTGCTGGACCACCGATGAGCACCTGGGAGGTGTAACGGGTCATGACGGCAAAATGGGAGGCGACCAGCCGACCGGCGGGAAAGCCGGCAACCGCCCCCATGGCACCCGAGGCGATTGGCACTTCCGTCATGGCGTCGGCGATGATCTTGAAGCGGGGTTGGCTGTACACCGGTTCACCCACAGTGCCGCCTTTTCTACCACTTCCTTTCACGCTGCCCCCACCACCTTCGAGCATACGTACCAGCGGCACCCGAAACTGGCTCGCCAGATGTTCAGCGTACACGCTCTTGCGCAACCCCGCCGCGTTGGGTGATCCGCCTTTCAGGGTAAAGTCTTCGCCTCCCACCACCACCCGGCGTTCTTCGATCTTGCCGAATCCCACGACGTAGTTGGCGGGGACGTAACTCAACAACTCATCGTTGTCATCGTATTCGGGTGTGGCGGTGGCGCGACCCTGCTCCTGAAAGCTGCCATCGTCGAGCAGGGCATCGATGCGCTCTCTGATGGTCAATTTACCCCTGGCATGCTGCTTGGCGATGCCGTCCTTGCCACCCTGTTGTTTTGCCAGGTGCCGACGCCGCTTCAGCTCGAGCACTTCTTTTTCCCAACTCATATTTTTGACGCCCTGTTTTTCGTTAGTCTTCGAATTCGGGTGGGCGTTTTTCGAAGTTCGCTTTGATGGCCTCGATCTGATTGCGCGAACCGATCAGCTTCGACTGCATCCCTGCCTCCATCTCGAGTCCGGTACGCGCATCCGCATGCCAGCTTTCTTCGAAGAGCCGTTTCCCTGCACGCACGGCTTCTGGCGATTTTGCGGCAATTTCCTCAGCAAGGGTCATGGCGGCGGCCAATGGGTCTCCGGCAACATGGGTGACCAGACCGAGATTGAACGCCTCCTCACCACTCAACACGCGCCCGGTGAAGGTCAGCTCTTTGGCGACATCCAGAGGGACAATGTCTCGCAGAGTCTGGGTGATACTCATGTCCGGGATGAGGCCCCACTTGATCTCCATGACGGAGAGCTTGGCATCGGGGGCGGCTATCCGAATATCCGCACCGAGCGCAATCTGGCAGCCGCCGCCGTATGCGACGCCGTGAATGGCTGCAATCACCGGGACCGGCAGTTTCTTCCAGACGTACGCCGGCCGTTGAGCATGGTTTTCGGGCCGTTCGTCCCGGGCAAGCAGGGTAGGCGCCACCTCCCGGTCATTACCGGCCATGCCCTGAAAGCTGCCCATATCGAGCCCTGCGCAAAACCCTCGACCATTACCAGAGAGTACTACGGCTCGAACGTCGCGCGCTTCGGCAAGGGATTCTCCCGCCTCGATGATGGCTTTGAACATGTCCGGGTTCAGGGCATTGTATTTGTCGGGTCGATTCAATCGCACATCGGCAATGCCGCCCGATTTCTCGATGGTCACCAGGTCTGCCATGTTCTCCCCTTCTCGAATCTCATAATCGGGCCCGGTTATGCCCCGACTACCAGTGAACCTGCTAAGTTACCATGGCCATGGGGATAAACGTGACATTTCCCTCAACCGCTTTCCAACAGGGCAAGCACCTGATCCTCTTCAACCGCTTCCTGCAACGCCACACGAATCTCCGCAACTGACCCGGCGACCGTGCTTTCCACTGGAATCTCCATTTTCATGGACTCAACAAT
>JAPUJX010000477.1 GCA_027295975.1 Gammaproteobacteria bacterium | reverse complement strand
CTCACACCCTCATGGTCCTGCACGGTCTGAAAACGTTCGTAAATACCGATACGGGTTATGGGATCAACCGCCGAGAACGGCTCGTCCAGCAACAGCAGCCGGGGACGCAACATCAGCGCTCGACACAGACCCACACGCTGCTGCTGTCCACCCGAGAGTTCCCGCGGATAACGCTCCGAAACATCCACGGACAATCCCATTTCCGCCAGAAGTTCGGTGTAACGCTCCTCTATCTCAGCTTCGAGCCAACCCTCCAGTTTTGCCACCAGCACCACGTTGTCGCGGTTGGTAAGGTGCGGGAAAAGCCCAGCTCCCTGCACCGAGTAGCCTATGCGGCGACGGAATTTTTCACGGTGATGCTCCGGGATGGGTTCGCCAAACACCCGAACCTCCCCGATATCGGGTTCCAGCACCGCGTTGACCAATTGCAACAAGGTGGTTTTGCCGCTGCCGCTTTCACCCACAACGGCAGTTGTGATCCCCTCGGGGAAGCGCAGCTCTATACCGTCCAGCACCTTCTTTGCACTACCGCGCCCGGTGCCAAAACTCTTGTCCACCCCCCGAAACTCAACGCAGTTCGTCATTCGGGGTATGTCTCGGCCATCAACCGGCCATGGTCCGCGAGCTGATGGAGCACAGTCAGGTCCCGGCCCGCTTCGCGTGCCTCGATGAGGAGATCTTCAACCCTGTTCTGAAACCGTGCCAGGCCGAACCAGGGCGCATCATCTGCGCGTAACTTCCGACTCACGAATTCGTTCCAGTCGGCGCGTTCGGAAGCGCTCAACCGTTCCGTGAAGCCGCGGGCTTTCAAACGCATCGCCAGGGTGCGCAATCGCTTGTCCGTATAATCGAGTTCGAGCCAAGAGCCTTCGCCAAGTGCCCTCTGCAGGCTCTGACAACGGGCACGGTCTTCGTCTTTCAAGAAAGCCTCGTATAAAGCCCCCTCAACGTCCTCCGCGGGAGATTGCTTACGCTGTGAGAATACCTGTCTGATTTTCTGCGCAATGCCTGGCTTCATGAGCCGTCGTTGGCGTTCCTCAATCTCCCCGCGGTCAAGCGCGAGGCGCGACCAGTTTTCGCGGTTGAGCACTTCGATCCCCGCGACAAACGGACAGCGGTTGATCCGGATTTCCTTCAAGGGCGGGCGTTCGGCGTTCCCCGCCTTGAACAATTCCTCCCTGATACGCTGTTCCGGCCACTGCACCAGGGATTCGATGTCCTGGCCGAGATCCGCAACGATGACCGAGTTGGAGTTCGTCGGGTGGCGGCAAAGTGACATGATGGGAGCAACGCCGAACCGTGCGCGCGGATACATACCGGAAACGTGCACACATAACCGACTGCCGTACGGTTCGAGCAGCGCTTTTACCTGTTTTTTGAATCTGCTCCTGAAGTAGTAGTCGAACAGTTTCGGTTGTTGAGTTTTAATCAGTCTAGCCAGGCTTATGGTCGCTCTGACATCCGAGGTGGCGTCGTGCGCATGGCCATGTTCCAGGCCATTCGCTCGCGTCAAAGCTTCCAACCTGTACACCGGCAGACCCTCTTCGTCCACGGGCCAGGTGATACCGTCCCGGCGAAGCGCACCGGTGGCTCTGACAAGATCTATGATGTCCCATCGAGAGTTGCCGTTCTGCCACTCTCGAGCATATGGATCGATCAACATACGATATAACCCGTAACGCATGAACTCGTCATCAAAACGTAAGCTGTTGTAACCAACGACACAGGTTTGCGGCGCGCTGAATAGCTCGTTTATACGGGTCATGGCCTGCCACTCACCAATCCCTTCGGCATGGGTGAGCTGGGGGGTAATGCCGGTTACCAGCACCGAATCGGGGTTCGGTAACACGTCGTCAGGCAAGTGAATGTATGCCGAATAGCTTTCACCTGTCTCGTTCAGTTCGTGATCGGTGCGAATCCCCGCAAATTGAACGATCCGGTCCCACCGGGAAACGGTGCCGGATGTTTCCAGGTCATACCAGAAAAAACTTGCCGAGTCTCCCTGCATTGAAAATCAGAAACCTCGATTCGGGTTGCATTCACAGATCGTTGTTGGCAGCCTTCTGCCTCCATGCCATCCATGACCATGAAACAGATTGCTCTCCCTGCAGGACCTATTCTCGCATTGTTGAGCGGATACCTCATGTATTCCACGGGATTTGCCTCAGACGCCGCCGTGACGATGGGCATCACCGTGTTGACCGTCACCTGGTGGGTGTTCGAGCCGATCCCCATCCCAGCCACCTCGCTGTTGCCTCTGGCGCTGCTCCCTCTATTCGGCGTGCTCACGGGCGAACAGGTGTCTGCCGCGTACGGTAATCCGCTCATACTGTTATTGCTCGGGGGTTTTATTCTGTCCACGGCTCTGGCACGAAACGGTGCGCACCGGCGTATAGCGCTGACCATGGTGAACATTTTCGGGGGCAACTCCAGTAAAAGGCTGGTGTTCGGCTTCATGGCAGCCTCGGCCCTGTTGAGCATGTGGATCTCGAACACGGCAACTACGCTCATGCTCTTACCCGTGGCGCTCGCCGTGCTGGAAAAGGCCGAGGATCCGAAGCTCGCAACCCCCCTCCTGCTGGGTATTGCTTATGCCGCCAGCATCGGCGGGGTCGGCACGCCCATCGGCACCCCGCCGAACGTGGTGTTCATGGGAATTTACACCCAGCTGACCGGGAACGAGATCGGGTTTGCGCAGTGGATGGCCTGGGCTTTGCCCATTGTGCTGGTCCTCGTCCCGCTCATCGGGTTGTGGTTGACCCGCAAGCTCGACCATCAAGGTGCCGTCGATCTACCTGAGGTCGGCCCATGGCAATCGGGCGAGGTGCGGGTGTTGATCGTTTTCGCCCTTACCGCGCTACTGTGGGTTACCCGCAAGGAGCCCCTCGGCGGCTGGACTGCCTGGATGGAGTTTCCCTACACAAACGATTACCTGGTGGCTTTTGTTGCGGTCGCTGCGCTGTTTCTGATCCCCGATGGCAAAGGCGAGCGATTGCTCGATTGGGAGACGGCCGAGACCATCCCGTGGGGCATGTTGATTCTATTCGGTGCGGGAATCGCCATCGCCACAGCTTTCACGGCCTCGGG
>JAPUJX010000476.1 GCA_027295975.1 Gammaproteobacteria bacterium | reverse complement strand
TAAGAAAGACCTCCACGCCTGACGCCACGTTGGTTGGACGGTCGAGTCTTCGAAACACCTGAGCACGGAGAAGCGCTCCCGTTCGTTCCCGTCCGGGTCGAGGATGGTAATACGCAAGATCGAGAACCGTTCCTTTTAATTGGTTGCGCCCATCGTCGCTCTGCGGGGATTTGCTTATCACAATTTTTTCGGGACGCACCGCCGCATGAACTCGACTGCCGACCTTGATCTTGCCGTCAACAACTTCAGAGCGCAGCGTTGCCCGAATAACCGCACCGGCCTCGGCAGACTCTATCAACACATGAGCGTCGCGCATCTCGGTCACGGTACCGGCAAACATGTTGATCGTGCCGAAAAAATCTGCAACGAAGCGGTTTTTCGGAAACTCGTAAACTTCGGCGGGGGTGCCGATCTGGACGAACCGCCCCTCGTCCATTACCGCGATACGGGTAGCGAGAGTCATCGCTTCTTCCTGATCGTGGGTGACAACAATGAAGGTCACGCCCAACTGGTCCTGGATGTTCATCAACTCGAACTGAGTTCGCTCCCGTAGTCTTTTGTCCAATGCCGCCAGGGGTTCATCCAACAACAATACCTTGGGGCGTTTCACCAGCGCTCTGGCCAACGCCACTCGCTGCAACTGGCCCCCCGACAGTTGATGGGGTTTGCGCCTGGCAAGTTCGGATAGCTGCACGAGAGCAAGCATCTCTGTAACCCGTTCGTTGATCTCTTTTTTAGCCAGATTTTCCTTTTTCAATCCGTATGCGACATTCTTCTCAACGGTCATGTGGGGGAAAACCGCATACGACTGAAACATCATGTTCACCGGTCTCTGGTAGGGGGGAACATCGGTCATCTCCACCCCATCAATGATCATCCGCCCTGATGTCGGCGTCTCGAACCCGGCAAGCATTCTCAACAGCGTCGACTTCCCGCAACCCGAACTACCCAGAATAGCGAACAGCTCACCCCGATAAATATTGAGATCAACCGCGTTGACCGCTTTGACGTCACCGTAAAACATCGACAGGCCTTCGATGCGAATAAACGGTTCCGCCGATGGATCGTCCCAGAGATCGGTCGACATTCTTAGAGTCCCGTCTTCACCCGCGACCACACCCGGGAACGCAGCCGTTCTATCTTCGGCTGGTACACCCGGGTGGATTGCAGTCGACTCTGTACCTCAGCGTCCGGATAGATAGCAGGGTCGCTCGTTATCGCTGGATCCACCAGGGCCGTGGCGTCCCGATTGGGGTTGGCATAACCGATAAAATCAGACACGCGGGCAATCACCTCGGGGCGCAACAGATAGTCCAGAAACAGGTGTGCATTGTCTGGATGTGGCGCGTCGGCCGGAATGAACAAGGCGTCGAACCAGATGGTGGAACCCTCGATGGGCATGGTGTAAGCAAGGTTCACCTCGAGACCGGCATCCCGGGCGCGGCGGCTGGCAACCGCGTAGTCGCCGGACCAGCTTTGAGCAATGCAGACTTCCCGGCTCGGAAGATCCACCAGCAGTTTCGCCGAGCTGAAATACTTGATGTACGGTCTGATCGATTTCAGCAGCAACTCCACTTCTTTCAGGTGTTCGGGCTCTACCGAGTCGGCTTCATATCCGAGGTAGGCGAGCACCACCGGGATGACGGTGACCGGGGCATCGAGCAGACTCACGCCGCAGTCGGCAAATTTCGACACTATCTCGGGCTTGAACAGTAAATCGCCACTCGCTACGGGCGCATCCGGCATGCGCTCGAGAATCATGTCCACGTTGTAGGTGAAACCGGTGGTGCCCCACATATAGGGCACCCCGAATCGCAATCCGGGGTCGAAGTGGTCGAACCGCTGGAGCAAATCAGGATCCAGATGTCTCCAGTTCGGCAACCGTTTCTTGTCCAGCGGCCGGTAGATGCCCGCGGTAATGAGCCGCGCCGAGAATGCCGCGCCATGCAGTACCAGATCGTAACCCGAACTTCCCGCCATCAACTTGGCGTCCACCATTTCGGAGGCTTCGTAGACATCGTAATTGACTTCAATTCCGTATTCGTCTTCGAAGTCGGAGATGGTGTCGGATCCGATGTAGTCGGCCCAGTTGTATATATTGAGCACGGACTCTTCGGCATCAGCCGGGCGCGCGAAACCACCGGTCATAACAAAAACGACGCTCAAAAAAGAGATTGCCAGCCTGGGAAGCATCATTCCTGCGCTCTTGTTCCCCTACCCTCACTCAAGGTGTTGATGAATCCTACGCCATTTCAGGGAAGGATTGTGGTCCGGAGTATTCAGTTACCCGGCCACACTGAGAACCGCCGCTCATTCGCCTCTATCAGTCATCGGGTTCTTCGTCTCGACCCCGATTGAGAACTCCCCTCGCATCGCGCAGGAAATAGGCGAAGATGACCAGGGCGCTACCCGCGAGCACCAGAGCCATGATCCAGGTGAACGTGTCCCAACCGTTCACGCCACCGCCTCGGTGGGAGAGTTCTCGATATCCGAGGCACCGGGTGGCAGGCTCTGGATATGGGGCGGGCCTATCCGGTTACCTATGAGAAAACCAATCAGGCTCACCGGCAGGCTGAAAAAGAGCGCGTATTCCTGCCAGAGTTCAAACGATTCTCCCGCCAGGGTGAATGTCCAGATGTAAGTTCCATAAACCTCGTTGGCAACTCCCAACTGTTGTACTCCCAGGTAATAGACAATCACGCTCCCCAGACCCGCCACACAACTCAACACGCCCGCCATCACCGTTTTTCTCCCCTTCCAGTACAGGCCGAGGAAAATCGGCACCAGCACGGTCGAAGTGAGAGCAGTAGCCGTGAACACCCACAATGCCATCAGCCTGTCGAACAGGAAGGCCAGTGCATAACCCAATGCCCAGGCAAGCACCACACCAATTTTCGTGGCTCGAACCAGTTCCCGGTCGGTAGCGTTTGGCCTGGCCAACGGTCGCCACAGGTCGTAGGAGACGTTTGCACCTGCAACCAGGGTATAGGAGTCGATGGTCGACATGGCGGTTGCGAGCACGCCGGCCAGAAAAATGCCGACCAGACCAACCGGTAACGCCAACGTAACCGCGCTGAGCAACGCGTCGTTCGAATGCAGGTCTGCCGGCAACACACCCGTGCTGACCCCGGTGGCGGCCAGCATGCCGCCCGCCGTTACCAACCAGTCGTATGCTACCCAGACAAGCAGGCTGATGAGCATGGCGTTACGGGCCTGACGATAGTCCGCCGCGGCGAACATGCGTTGATAAAACCCCGGATCCACCAGAATGCTTATCCCGGTTGCGGCGTAAGCGATCATCAGCCAGATGGGCATGCCACCGAACCAATCGAAGTAACCGTCGGGGGCGTGTTGGGCAACTGCATCGAAACCGCCCATCTCAGACATCAGCAGCGGAATCCCGATCGCCAGCGTCAGGCACATCAAAACAAACTGAACGGTGTCGGTGATGGCAACAGCCCACAGACCACCGAGCAGGGTGTAAGCCAGCGCTACGAGTCCGAGGATCAGCGCCCCTAACATGGCATCCATGCCGAACATCACATGGCAGATTCGTCCGAGCGCGAAGAGGCTCAGCGCGGGGAGTGAATAGACGATCGAGGCAAGGGCGCCAACTATCCCCGAGGGCCGTCCATAGTGGCGTTCTAGAATATCGGGCAACGAGGTGAACTTCGCCTGCCGCAAGCGCTTGGCTAACGCCAGCGCCGCAAACAGGTATATCCCGAGGGACAGGTTCGAATAACCGAAGAAAGCGACAACGCCCTCGTTGAAACCCACTTCCGACGTGCCGAACAGAACATCCAGACCGTAATACGTGGAAGCCAGGGTGCAAACCAGAATCGGCGTGGTCATCGAGCGACCGGCGATGAGGTATTCCTCGAAGGTCGGCGCCTTGCGGTAAAGGTAATAGCCAAGTCCGATCATCCCCGCCAGATAAATGCCAACGATGGCGTAGTCGAGGCTGGAGATGGTCATCTGCGGCTTATCTCCACCTGTCCGGTACCTGGTTCATGGTGTTTCGTGCCTGCGGTAACCCGACATTACACCCATTTCCGGAAACCGTGACTTCCATGCCTATAGGAGCGCATGAGGGATGCGAAGAGCCCAAGGAAGAACACAGGGTATTGCGTCTTCCGTCAATTTTTGTTACCCAGAGGTTTCAGAGTAAACAGACTGATCACCTTGGCCAGATATTCTCAACTCCTCCGGATAGTACTCGTTTTGGCTCTTGCCCCCGCGACGCAGGTTATCGCCGACGAGCGTTTCGAACAGGCGGTCAAACAATTCAACGGGGGCGAATACCCCGCGGCGTTAGCCGCGTTCGAAACCCTGGCCGATGAGAACCACGCACCCGCGCAGTATTTCATCGGCTTGATGTATGCCGCCGGACTGGGTGTACCGCAGAACTACTGGAAGGCGTCAAGCAGTTACCTGCTCGCAGCCGATCAGGGTTACGCACCCGCTCAGACCAACCTGGGCATGTTGTACGACGAGTGCCTCGGGATCGGCCAATGCGACCCGGAACGTGCGGTTGGCTGGTATCGACTGGCGGCTCAGCAGGGAGAGCGCACGGCGCAATACAACCTCGCGGTCATGTACAGCATCGGTGAGGGGGTCGCCCGGGATTACTGGAGCGCGCGCAAGTGGTACCGCAAGGCGGCCGAACAGGGCGACCTGGCCGCCCAGTATAATCTCGGCTACTTCCACGAGAACGGCCTGGGCGGACGCCCCGACGACATGGAGGCTTACATCTGGTACCGCGTCGCCGCGGCGGGTGGATTCATTGATGCGCAACCGAGCCTGGATGCAATTGCCCATCGACTGAACGCCGCGCAACTTGACCAGGCGAAGGGAGTAGCGGACAAACGGCTATGCGTTATTCGCCACTGCCCGCGACAATGACCTCCGGATCCATTTCACTGGCAACCAAAGCCTTGAGCGCAAAAACCGTACCGGTATGGGTCAGGAAGTTCGATGTGTCCGATTCGTTTCGCAACGACTGAGTCCACCATTTTCCGTCCCGGCGCTGGTTGGTTTTGAGCCACGTTATGCCGCGTTGGATCCGCTCATCAGAGGCTTCGACCCCGGCCTGGAGCAACACATAGGTAACAAAACCGGTGCCATACCCATCTGTTTCAACGTTCACCGGCGGATCGGTGGACAACCCTCGAATCTGACGCCACTCGCCGAGATCGCCGGACGCCCACCCACCGTCCGGGCGCTGCAGAGTGCTGAGTTCCTGAATCCACTGGCGCCTCTGTTCGCCGGAAATGAGATCCCGGTCATACCTGGCCGCCCACAACAACATCGCTTTGTGGTGAATTTCCACCGGTGGATGATTTCCCAGATAGTCGTGAAGCCGGGAAATGCCGCTCAACGCCGGCTCGGTTTTCGTGTAGCTCGATGGTGCCATGCCCATAGCAATCGCCATGAGCGTGACTCCGTAGTGATCGTCCTGCTCAAACGGGGGCCAGTTACACTTCACCCAGTCCGGCCAATGACCTTCGATGCTCTGTTCCGACCAGGCACTATCCAGCGCCAGAAGCGTCGCGGGACGCAATTCATCCCCCATCTGAGCGTCGTTGATGGCAAGAAATGATGCCGTCGCAACCACGATCTCGGTATCCGGGACACCGAAACGTTGCCACGAGTTGACAAAATCTTCGGCAAACTGCCGCACTTCGAGATGTGCCGGCCGGTCGCGGAAGAGACTGCCCGGGCCAATGAGGTAATAACCATTCGTGTGGCAGGTGACGCACCCGTGTTTTTTGCCCCACTTCACGGCAACCCCGTCAACGAACCCGGCGCCCTGCTCGAGGGAAAACGTTTCGGCAAACGAATCATCGCGGCTGTAGGTGTCAAACTCGAGGGTTGTGTCGGAAGGAGGTTCTCCCGAGCCAAAAGGGTACACCGCACTCTTGCGAAATCTCGCCATGGGCGTTCGCACGTCAGATGCGTGGTAGGCACTTGTTGCGTCGCTTGTTGAAAAAGTAGCCACCGCCTGTTTATCGTTACCGCCCGCCGCGTGCACCGGTTGAGAACACACAACGGCCAGAAACCCGCACAAGACAGCCAACGGAACCTTATTCATGGCTAGTCATGACTATTCATGATCGGAGCCGCAACCCGACTTACCCAGGGACTCGTATTCGCTGGCAACGAAGTCATCACCCTGAAAGAGCCGCTCGTACGCCTGACAATGTTCTTCCTGGGTTGCAAAACTTTCGTCTGACAGCAGGCGTGCGCGCAGATCCTCCCGGGTGATCCTGAACGATGACATCCTGATGCCACCGTCGTTGCTGCTGTCCAGAATCAACAGGCGGTTGTTGGACGCGGCGCCATTTTCCCAACTCGTCCACGCGTTTTCGTTTCCATCGCGCCCACGGCCGGGATTACCCGTGTGGGCGAATTCAGCCCAGTAGGACATCATGCTCGCCGAAAGCGCATCACGTGCGGGGATATTGTCACCGCTGATGACCATGGTACGGTCGATGAGGTCGAAGTTGCCGAACACGAACGGTATCTCCAGAGCGTGAGCGGCACCTAACAGCTTGCCCAGATCCAGCGTCAGAACGGTGCGCAGTTCGTCCCAGTCGAAACGATACGCATAAACGGAATCCCCCTGGCTATCGCGCAGGTGTTCGGCAAGGCTGTCCACTGCCCGGATTTTCCACGCGTCGGTTCCGTAGGCGCTGTCCCGATCGTAGGCGGAAACATCGCGAACCTTATAGGGAATGCCCAGTATCCGCTCCGTCGCATCGGGCGACATCGCCATGAACAGTTTGATTTCGTCGCGATTGGTTCCGAGAATTACCGGGGTAACATTGTAGGTCGAGGTATCGGCGAATAATTCATCGGCCTGTATATCCTTCGGTAACACATAACCATCGCCGAAAATGTAGGGCGTGCCACTCATGGCGGCACCACCCTGGCCGATGAGCAATTCATCCGCGGATTTGCCGCGCAGATAATCCCCGACCTCGCCGTCCGTCATCCCCAGCTGGACTTGTTTTGCACTATCGCGATCGACCGCTTTGCCATCCGATACGAGCAGGTTGTTCACAAGCTCCCGGGAACTCCTCGCATTTCCCGGCTCAATATCGTCGCTGAAGTTTTCGGCCTCGGACACAGGGAGAAGGGTCAAGCCACCGCTTTCCACGATGGCCTTGTGATAGAGACCGGCCGCCAGGGGTGACACCATCATCGTGAGGACGTTGAAGCCGC
>JAPUJX010000475.1 GCA_027295975.1 Gammaproteobacteria bacterium | reverse complement strand
GCTGATATCTTTTGTGGGATCAGGGTTGCCTGGATTGTATTGGGAATGGTCAAAAGCGCCCGATACGATTACTCGGAGGATGGTCATTTTAAAAGTGCTGTACACATTCTCAATCTGCGCTTTTAGAATGATTATCCCTTTCCATCCTCCACCGAGTTTCGGAATCGTCCGCTATCCGGAGCTGTTTGTTGCGGGCAGTCCGACAGATGGAATCTTTTTCTGCGACGAGAGTCTCAAGTAGGGAGGGATAGAGACCGGCGGGGAACGTCCAATGAGGAAGCTCTGGGCATTACCAGCCATGGTGATGCTGGTGGCTTGTGGAGGCGGTGGTGGGAGCAGCAACAATGTTGCGCAACCCGTCACCAGTGTGAGCGACTGGTTGATCCCCGTCGATCGTGTGGTCGACGGAGGACCGGGTAGAGATGGCATTCCTTCCATCGACAATCCCTTGTTCGTACCCCTCGACCAGGCCGAAGTACGACCGGAGGATCTCGTCATCGGCATAAAAGCCGGCGATGAAGTCAAAGCGATTCCACACGACATCATGGATTGGCACGAGGTGTTGAACGACAACCTGCAGACCGAGCCAGTCGTCCTCAGCTATTGTCCGTTGACCGGTTCGGCGCTCCTCTGGAAAGCAACGCCGTCGGATCCCGATGTAACCTTCGGCGTTTCGGGATTGCTGTTCAACTCGAACCTGATCCTGTTCGACAGGGAAACGGGTAGTCACTGGTTGCAGATGCGCGGCCAGTCCGTTGAAGGTCTCAGACGCGGGGAGATGCCGGAGACCCTGCCGCTGGTGGAAACGCGGTTCGATACCTGGCAGGAGATGTACCCGAACTCGCTGGTTTTGAGTCGAATGACCGGCTTTACTCGCAGCTACGACAATTATCCCTACAACGACTTTCGCAGCAGCCCCGACTTGCTCTTCGCTGTCGAGCCGTTCGACACTCGGCTGTTCGAAAAGGCTCGCGTTCTGGGCGTGCAGATGAACAACGTTGCCAGAGCTTACGAAATTCAGCGCTCGAGTATCGGTATCGAGGTCATCAACGACTCCATCGACGGCGTGCCCATCGTCGTGGTGCTGAGCGCGGGCAAGAACTTTGGAGCAATCTTCGAAAGAACCCTCGACGATGGCACGGTGCTGACTTTTTCGCCGTCTTCCGAGCCGTTGCCAACGGTAATGACAGATGACGAAGGCAACACCTGGGACGTCTTCGGTGAAGCCCTCACGGGTCTGCGAACCGCGGAAAGGCTGCCGTTGACGAAATCGCATACGGCCTACTGGTATGCCTGGGCGGCGTTCCATCCCGGTACGGAAATCCATGATGGATAGCGAGGAAACTCGATAAGATGTGTGCTCGATCCCTGGTTCCCTGGATATTGGCAGTTACGCTCCTGGTCTCGGCCCATGGACATGCCGCCACCTGTAGTTGCGCCGGTGTTCCATTGCTGGGATCGATGGAGTCGTCTTCGCCGGACGGCCGGTCGTGGTTCGTCAGCACGAGCTACGAATTTCACGACATCAGCGATCTCGTGAGCGGTTCCGACGAGATTCGCGATGAAACCGGTCGGGACCGCAAAACCCAGTCGCTTATCGTGGAAGCCAGCTACGGGTTCAACGACAGGTGGTCGGTCTCCGCGCTGCTCTCGGCGATCGAACACACAAGAAAAGTAGGACGGGCAAGCGCGACCGAGGGCAGAGGTATCGGGGACGCCATAGTCATGTTCAAGTACAGGCCGCGTAAGATCGGATTGTTCGATCGCAACGGCTTGTCTTTCGGATTCGGCGCCAGGATACCGGTGGGTGACGACGACCAGGTGGATTTCGTGACGCTTGCGGAGGACATGCAGCCCTCCACGGGTGCATGGGGCACCGTGGTCTGGGCGCAGGCCAGGCACGCATTCGATCAGTCGGCCAGGAGCCAGGTGTTCGGCTCGGTGAGCTACAGCGCCAACTTGGAAAACGAGCGCGACTATCGGTTCGGCAACGCGTGGTCACTTGGGGTGGGTGGCATCTATCGGACCAGTACGCCGTGGGGCTTCAGTGGCGAGCTTCGCTATCGCAACGCCGCGCGTGACGAACGCAACTCGGTGGAAATTCCCAACACAGGCGGCGAATGGTTGGACTTCGTCCCTGCGCTGCAGTATCACTTCAACGACAATCTCGCCGCTAAGATCTCCGGTAGAATTCCCGTCTGGCGCAATGTCAACGACGTATTGCAGTTCACGACGTCTTATTCCGTTGCCGTATCGGTCTCCTACGTCTTCTCGCGCCAGTAGCGTTCCAGCGCCGTGCTCAAGTCGCTAGCGATCGTTGGTTTATCACTTTGCTTGTCTGCACAGGCGGCGGATTCGGGGGATATCGCACCGTCCTTCGTATTGCCCGATATTCGGGGGACCGCTTCCGTTTCGTTGACGGACTATGCCGGCAAGGTCGTTTACCTGGATTTCTGGGCATCGTGGTGCACGCCGTGCCGCCAATCCCTCCCGCTGCTCTCGGCACTGCATGTTGACTTGACGAATCGGGGCTTTGAGGTCCTCGCCATCGACATAGACGAAGATCCCGACGACGGCCGAAGATTTATCGAAACCTATCCGGTTGGTTATACCGTTCTCAGCGATCCTGATGGTCACGTCGCGAAACGTTACGCTGTGCGTACCATGCCGTCTTCATTTCTCATCGACCGCAGCGGGGTCGTTCGTTCTGTGCATGTCGGATTCAAAGAAAAAGACATGGTGCACATCCGGGCGCAGATCGAGAGTCTTCTGGAGTATCAAGACTGAGGGTGCTAGGAGGCTAGGGAAAGTGAACGATACATCTTCAACCAAGACTTCCAATCGTTCGGCGCAGTTCAGCGACCGTCAATCTGACGGGTGGCCATTATCTTGGTGCCGGTTTCTTTGGACCAGCCCGTGAAGTAGAACTCGTCTCCATCGGGAGAAAAAACCGAATTAATCTCACTTCGATCTGTGGAGATAACGTTTGGTGCGAACATCTCGGCCATCATTCCGGGAGGCTCTGGTCCAAAATAGGGGCCAGTGACATCGGGCCAATCGTCGTAAGACAACGAGGCAAACGCTTGGGTTGAAAATACGAAAGCGGCAGTAGTCGTTAGCAAAACTCTTTTGCAGATAATGATCCCTGGGCTCCTGATTTTGGCGATGTTAACCATACATCGGCAAGCAATATTGTGAAGGTTCTTCTTTGCTCGGTGTACACTTCCCGGCTATTTCATCAATTCGCCAATGCCTGGCTTTGAGGCTGATTTGCAATCCACGGATATGATCCAGGAAGAACGCCTCAGCGCTTTCGTGACCGTGAAGCTCTCATGAGCGATTCCAACGCCTCGACTGAACCCGCCGCCGGAGAGACCGATGGACAAGATTTCCCCACACGAGCTCAAGCAATTGCTTGTTGGAGAGGAGGAATTCGCGTTAATTGACGTGCGCGAACAGGGTGCATTTTCGAAATCGCATCTGCTGTTTGCAGTCTGTTTGCCGCTTAGCCGCATCGAACTTCTGATTGGTGATCTGGTGCCGCGCAGGGACACTCGCCTGGTGATTGTCGATGATCTGGCGAGCGACAAATTCGGCGTCCGCGCATTTCATCGTTTAGCCGAGCTCGGCTACACGAGTGTTTTCCTACTGGATGGTGGCGTGACCGGGTGGAGGTCCGCAGGTCTGGAGCTCTTCTCCGGTGTCAACGTGCCGAGCAAGGCGTTCGGCGAATTTATTGAACATACCTACGAGACGCCGCGTCTTTCCGCTGCCGAGGTCAGGGTGATGCTCGACAAAGGAAAAAACATGGTGATCGTCGATTCGCGGCCGTTCGAGGAATACCACCACATGAACATCCCCACCGCGACCGACCTGCCAGGCGCGGAGCTGGTGTTTCGCATTCACGACATCGCACCCGATCCAGAGACGTTTGTTGTAGTGAATTGCGCTGGACGAACCCGTTCGATCATCGGCGCACAAAGCTTGATCAATGCGGGCATCCCCAATCCGGTTGCCGCGCTGAAGGATGGCACCATGGGCTGGCATCTGGCCGGTTTCGAGCTGGAACATGGTTCGACCCGAGAAGCGACACGACCAGGCGACGCCAGCATGGAAAAGGCATTGGCCGGCGCCGCGCGGGTGGCTGAACGTTTTGGTGTACCGAGGGTCAAGCGGGAGTTGGTCGAACAGTGGCGGCAGGATTCGAAACGCACGACATACCTGCTGGATGTTCGCTCACCAGCGGAATACGCCGACGGTCATGCGGCGGGATACCGCAACGCGCCAGGCGGCCAGCTCGTGCAAGCGACCGATGAGTACGTCGCGGTGAAGAACGCCTGGCT
>JAPUJX010000474.1 GCA_027295975.1 Gammaproteobacteria bacterium | reverse complement strand
CATCAAGCCCTCCGACCCTCCATCACGGGACGTGGCGCAGTCCGGTAGCGTACCTGAATGGGGTTCAGGTGGTCGCGGGTTCAAATCCCGCCGTCCCGACTATGCAAAGGGTGAGCATTTTGCTCACCCTTTTGCATAGCGATCCGCCCGGCTTCAGTCCTCGTCGCTCGCCGCTGGCTCGCGACTCCGGATCAAATCCCACCGTCGCGACTAGCGGAATTTGAAAATTGACAACAAGATAGGGGGCGGATGATCCATGTCCGGAGTGCACGTTCTCGGCGTCGTGTGCCAATAGTGTGCCAAAATGGCATTGCTACATAGCTCCGAATCTGTGTAGCTTGGTGAAGCCGTGCTCAACTCCAATTTCGCCGCTTGACGAACCCGTTGATAAAGAAAAATGTTAGAAACTTCTGGAGCTTTCGGGAGAGGAGGGGCAGTGTGTGTCACTAGATTGGTGGTTCTCTCGAGTTTGATCTGCGCGCCGCTATCCGCGCAAGAAACTCACGGAAGTGTGGAAGGGGTCGTGGCGACAATGCAAGGTACCCCTTTGCAGTCGGCGCTGGTGACAGTTTCCGGACCGAGTCTCCAGAGATCCCGCACGTTCTCGACGAGTCCCGACGGAGTGTTCCGCTTTTTGGGGCTTCCGGTAGGTGTATACTCGATTTCGGTTAGCGCGATTGGGATGCGCCCGCTGCAATTGTCTTCGTTGCGCGTCCGATTGGGGGCGGTGACATCCACCGGATCTTTGTCGCTCGTGCCTGTGCCTGCGGTCCAGCTGGAAGCGATCGTGGTTGCCGGCGGTCCGGTTGTGATTGATTTTACGACGACTGCCAACGGCGCCAGATTAGGGCAGCAGGAATTCGAACTGATTCCGTCCGACCGAAGCTTCAGGGATCTGCTTCGAGTGATGCCCCACACCTATGAAAGCACGCACGGCGACGGCATCAACGTTAACGGTTCCACGGGCATCGAAAACATGTACTTCGTTGACGGCATCAATACGACAGACCCATACCTCGCTGCCACCTCGACGGAGCTGCCGTACAATTTCGTGCAGGAGATCCAACTCCTCTCCGGAGGTTACGAAGCTGAGTTCGGTCGGTCGCTCGGTGGCATCGTCAACGTTGTGACACGGTCCGGCGGAAACGAGTTCCACGGAAGCGTTTTCGGGTACTTCAACAACCACTCGCTAACGGCTGAGGAGCGGCTCGGAATCGGCGGCCGTCAGTCGCGAGGCGCCAACGTTTACGATTTCGGATTTGCACTCGGCGGTCCCGTGGTGCGGGAACGGCTCTGGTTTTTTGCCGCGTACGACCCGACGTTTCGGAACGCAGATATCGAGATCGACAGATTCGGCTTTTTCGAAGAAAAAGGAACAGACCACCTCTTCGCCGGGAAGTTGACCTGGAGCCCGCAGCAGAACACTCGTGCCGTCCTTTCGGTGCTGGGCGACATCTCCCGCGCCGACCGGGTTCATCCGGGACCTTTTACCAACCCTGACTCGCTCGTCAATCCCGGAGCCCTGCTGAACCGCTTCGAAGACGGCGGCGTGAGTACCTCGTTAGTGGTTACCCGCGATATCGCGGGCCAGTGGTTAGTCAATGCCTCCCTGGGATACCAGTACCGCAACCTGTACGACGGCCCCCGCGCTGGGGACGACTCGGCGCGTGCGACCGAAGTGGTTCCCATCAATCTGACTCAGGCGATCCAAGTGTTTTCCGGTGGATTTGGGGAGTGGATCGACGCCGACAACTCACGCTTCAGCGCCAAACTGTCCGCTACGAGGTTTCTTGCCGACCACACGCTGAAGGCGGGCCTCGAATGGGAGGCAACCGCCACCGACGAGCGGAACGGCAACACTTCTCCGGGAGTCATAATCATCAACCTCATCGTGCCAGACGACCCGGCGGCGTGTCAGAATAACCCCTTTTTCTTTACGTGTCGCCATTTTGCAATCTTCCTCGAACCGGTCGAGACCGATGTCTCGGGCAGGTTCCCGGCCGCGTTCATTCAGGATTCCTGGAAGGCGACCGACAGGTTGACCGTAAACCTGGGCGTGCGATGGGACGCACAGTACTGGGTCGGGACCGACGGGCAGGTAGCCCAGCGGATAACCGACCAGTGGCAACCGCGAACCGGTTTCACGTACGACCTCACGGGACGGGGTGACCATAAACTCTCCGGTTCTTTTGGACGCTTTTACCAGCAGACCGCTTTGAGGTTGGTCTCCACGCGCGCGAACGGCGTCGACCAAAACGGGTTCCGATTTTACGACGGTGACCCGCGTACGGGAGGCCAGCCTGTCGGTGAGTTCGTCTCCTGCTGCTCGATCGAGGTCGAGCGTGACGGATTGCGTGGATCCCACTTCGACGAGTTTTCCTTGGGTTATGAGAGTCTGTTCGACGATCGCTACCATATCGGAGTCCGTGGCGTGTACCGCACGTTGCGCGACGCCGTTCAGCCGGGCCGCTGCGATCAGGATCCGGCCTCGCCCAATGCCTGTGGCCCGGGCGGTGAATCAGGGACGGGGAACCCCGGACGTGGGATCCTAACCTATCTCGACCCTGTTGAACGTGTCTACAGGGCTGTGGAGTTTTCTTTGGCTATCGTGGGTGACCGGCGTTATTCGTTGTCGGCCAATTACGTTCTGTCACGAAATTCGGGCAACTATCCTGGTGCCCACGACCAGGATCAGGGAAACTTTTTCTTCCCCAGCAACAACAGGAGTTATCAGTTCAGGTCCCAGATGGTTAACAACAACGGTCCACTTCCTAACGACCATTCGCACGCATTCAAACTATGGGGTTCCTATCAATTCGCGCGTGGGTTCCGGGGGGGCGGTTTCTTCACGGTGAGTTCGGGGGTGCCGATCTCGAGACTTTCGCTGGTACAAGAAATCGGGTTGGCTCCCGGCTTCATAACTCCCCGAGGGTCCGAGGGAAGAACGCCCACCATCTGGGACTTCGATCTCAGGGTCTCCTACACACTGCAGGGGTCCGGCGCCCGGCCCCGGTTCACGTTGGATATCCTCAACGCTGGAAATACCAGGGGAACCCTCGGGGTCGACAATATGTTCGAGCGGTTCGGAGGCCGGGACAATCCCAACTGGGGCCGTCCGCGGTCCCATCAGGACCCCCGAACCGTTCGCCTGGGCGTCGAGCTTCTCTTCTGAAAGATCACTTCAGCGTGGTCGCTCCGGTTTACCGGTTGGAAATCCGCCGACCTCGAAGGTTTACTCACTTTCTCTCGCGTGTATTTTCGAGGCTGTGACCAACGAAAACACCTGGGTAGGTAAAGTCCTCTCCGACCGTTATGAAATCCGCGGCGAACTCGGCAGTGGCGGCATGGCCGTCGTATACCGAGCGCTCGATCGCAAGCTCGCTCGGGAGGTCGCGGTCAAGGTCATGCGCAAAGAAGTATCTGCTGCGCTGGGCTCGGATCGGTTCCTAAAGGAAATTCGCCTGCTCTCGTCCCTGACGCACTCCAACATCGTCGGGTTAATAGACTCCGGTGAGTTCGAAGGAGCTCTCTATTACGTCATGCCCATTATCACGGGAGAGTCTCTAAAGAACCGCATTGCTCGTGAAGGGAGTCTACCGTTGGAGGATGCAATATCGATAGCGGTCGACGTCGCTCGGGCACTCTCCCACGCCCACGCTTTTGGTATCGTCCACAGGGATATCAAACCCGACAACATAATGTTGGCGGGAGGTTCAGCGCTGGTCGCCGATTTCGGTATCGCAAAGGCGATCGGTGAGTCAGGAAGTGAGAAGCTCACTGCAACCGGCATTGCTATTGGGACGGTAGCCTACATGAGTCCCGAGCAGGCACACGGCGAGAATGTTGATCACCGTTCCGACCAATACTCTCTTGCATCCGTGTTGTATGAGATGCTGCTCGGCGACCCGCCTTTTGCCGGCATCAGTGCTCAAGCGCTTCTTGCTCGCAAGTCGACTGAAACCGCGAGGCCGCTCCGTTCCGTACGCGAAACCGTTTCCCCTAAACTGGAGGAGGTCGTTCTCCGCGCACTTTCTCGACACCCCGCCGATCGATATCCGACATTGAAAGACTTCGCCGAGGAGGTCACGTCGGTGCCCGCGCGCGCCACCGCTGACCAGATCGCCGCCGTTACGGGAGACGGAGCCGTCGCCCGCTTCGCGGATGTGGCATCCGTCGCCCACGGACGGAAACGTTTTTTGGGAGTTGCCACGGTTCCCATCGCAGTTGCCGTTGTTTTGGCAATCGTACTTGGAGTTCGGAAGATTGGTCCCGCTGACCGAACGGCCGGAACACCGGTCCGCATTGCATTCCTCGCCTGTAACGCCGATCGGGATATGCAACCTCTGGCCGAAGGGGCAATCAACGCTATCGTGGGCCGTCTCCAGCGTGTCGCACTGGCCGTTCCCCTTACAACGGGTGCGATCGGAAGGATGACCGCTGCGGGAGATGACCCCACCGTTATCGCCGACAGCCTCGATGCGGATCTCATATCCGGTTGCAGTATTGAAGACGGAAATCTTCAACTAACGCTGTGGGATCGGAGCGGTACCGAAATCTGGCAAGGTAGCTTCGATGCTTCTCAGCCTGGCGAAGAGCAGATCACGCTGCGCCTGTTGGAGGTGATGTCCATAAGCCCACAGCCTGAGGAACTCGCTGCAATTCGATCCTATCGCTCTGCTTCGCTCATCGCCGACAGCCTCTATCGGCTCTCGCTCAACTACAACCCCATGTTCAACGACTCCCTCAACACAGTGAAGATGGAGTTACTGAATAAGGCCATTGAAGCTGATTCCACCTTTGCACCGGCGTGGGCTGCATTGTCCGTGGCCCACACCATTCGATATCGAAATCTTGGTACGCTACACGAACCGGGTGTTGAGCGACGGGCTGCGGTGCGAACTGCGCTGGTCGCAACGAGACTCAACAGCCGGATCCCGGATAGCCACCTGGCTCTCGGTCAAACTCAGGCATGGATGGATTTCGACCTCGAGGCCGCCAGGGCTTCGTTCGAAGCAGCACATTCGCTTGCCCCCTATAACCCTGTCGCACTGGTGCTCTTAGCGTTCCTGGCTGCATGGACGGGACACCCTGACTCTGCGATGGCGCTGGTTGACCGGTCTTCTGAAGTTCAGCCTCTGGACCAGCTTGGCACTCTAACCCACGGTTTCATCTACTATCTCGCCGGAACATATGAGGAGGCGATCGAGGACTACCGATGGATCAATCAGATTGCCAACGGCGACCCCGCCAACGGTCTGTTGATTTGGGTCCTGATCGAGAACGGTCAGATTCCTGAGGCCCGGGAGGTGGCGGCGCGTACATGTACCGCGGACGCGCCGGCCTTTCCTGCGTGTTTCGGAAGCGCGTTTGTGGACGCGGCCTCCGGGGATCGCGAGCGCGTTTTCGCCTGGATCGATCAATACCGGCAGGAGATCGAGGGTGGGGTATACGCTCGAATAGGCAAAACGAACTGGCACTTTAATGACGATTTCGCCGCGGCAGAATTGTTGGCGATGGTTGGTGAAGTCGATTCCTCTTTCGTTCATCTTGAGGAGGCGTACCTGGGTGGGAGTGCTTACCTTACCCGCTTCCGCGTTGATCCCCATTTCCGGAACTTGAGACACGATGCACGTTTCGAAGAACTTGCTTTGCGGATTGGCCTACCTGCTCTGGCGAATTAGTCGCGAAATCATTTGACAGAAATCTGAAGAATCCAGGAGCTTCACTTGGTGTTTTGCAGGTGAGTCCATTATCTGCCCACAGGAAGAATGTCTCCGAACCCGGTGCCGGTGGGACGAGAGCTCTTTTGAATATGTAACTCAATATATCATGATAATTTGAGTCGCCAGTTCTTTACGTCCCGTCACTCCTCTCGCTACACTTCGATCTGAATTCCCTGGTCCTCCTTCCCCGTTTTCAGTCCACGCGGCTCATCTCGAGTGCGTCCTCGATTCGCCGCTTAGGAGCGATCCCGCCGGTCCGTCCGTTCTCAGTCCTCGCCGCTTCGCCCACGGACTCGCGGCATCGGGTCAAATCCCGCCGTCCCGATTCACTCACCTGGCGGTGAGTTTGCGGTCCGCCAGGCGTTTAGTCCCTCGCTTGCGCTTCAGGGTCAAATCCCGCCGTCCCGATTGACTCCCTGAAGCAGCGGCACGGTGGACAGAGAC
>JAPUJX010000473.1 GCA_027295975.1 Gammaproteobacteria bacterium | reverse complement strand
TCGATACGGTCGGCGGACAACAGGCCAGCCGTTTAAGGCGAACTCAATGGCGAAACGGAGCTGAAGAAGTATGGCGGATGGAAAATCACCCGAAGAAGGTGTGAATGAGACCATGGAAGATGTTGTTGGCGCGGAAGATGTCGCTGGCGCGGAAGATGTCGCCAAGGCGGAAGATGTCGCCAAGGTCGAAGATGTCGCTGACGCGGAAGATGTCGCCAAGGCGGAAGATGTCGCTGGCGCGGAAGATGTCGCTGACGCGGAAGATGTCGCCGAGGCCGAAGTTGAGGGAAGAGAAGTTCCCCGGGAGGGAGAAGCGGAGGAGGACCCGGCTCCCGAAGCCGAAACCGAAGATGAGCCGCCAACCGTTGAGTCGCTGAGTGCCGCGTTGAGCGAAGCCGAAACCCGGGTTGCCGCATCGAAGGATCAGGCGTTGCGGGCGAAAGCCGATGTCGAGAATATGCGCCGCCGGGCGGCCCGGGAGGTCGAGAACGCGCACAAATATGCGCTCGAGAAACTGACCCGGGAGCTGCTGCCGGTACTCGACAGCCTCGAAAAAGCCGTGGAAAGCACGGCACTGGCGAAAGACGCCGATGCCATCGGCGAGGGTGTCGAGCTTTCCCTGAAGATGTTCCTCAGCGTATTGACCAAGGTCGGTATTGAACAACTCGATCCTTTGGGTGAGCCCTTCAACCCTCAATTCCACGAGGCGATTGCCATGGTGGAGAACCCGGATGGTGAGCCAAATTCGGTTATGGAAGTCATTCAGCGCGGCTATTCGCTCAATGGGCGTCTGGTTCGAGCGGCGAAGGTTGTCGTCGTGAAGGGTACAAACGGGGAGAAACCTGCCTCATAAGCAGGATAAGCAGGAAATGCACCCGGCTAAGGGTTGAGAAAGCTGACGAAGACCAAATATAGCTGGCTAGGTCAGCCCGGATTAGCCGGGAACCGGCATAAGTTGACAAGAATTGGAGATTTGAACAATGGGCAAGATTATCGGCATTGACCTCGGTACCACCAACTCCTGTGTAGCGGTGTTGGAAGGAAAGGATGCGAAGGTCATCGAAAATTCCGAGGGGGATCGCACCACGCCTTCCATCGTCGCGTATGCGGAAGACGGCGAGATTCTGGTGGGTCAGAGCGCTAAGCGTCAGGCGGTCACGAACCCTGAAAATACCCTGTTTGCCGTCAAGCGGCTCATTGGCCGCAAGTTCAAGGACGATGTGGTGCAGAAGGACATCAAGATGGTGCCCTACAAGATATGCGAGGCCAGCAACGGTGACGCCTGGATCGACGTGAAAGGCGAGCAGTTGGCACCACCGCAGATTTCTGCGGAAGTCCTGAAAAAAATGAAGAAAACGGCGGAAGAGTATCTCGGTGAGCCCGTCACGGAAGCGGTGATCACCGTTCCCGCGTATTTTAACGACTCGCAACGCCAGGCCACCAAAGATGCGGGACGCATCGCCGGTCTGGAAGTCAAGCGCATCATCAACGAACCGACGGCCGCGGCGCTTGCTTATGGGCTCGACAAGAAACGGGGTGACGCCAAAATTGTCGTTTATGACCTCGGTGGCGGTACGTTCGATATCTCCGTGATCGAGATTGCCGAGATCGACGGCGAGCACCAGTTCGAGGTGCTTTCCACCAATGGGGATACCTTCCTCGGAGGTGAAGATTTCGATCTGCGGATTATCGATTACCTGGCGGAGGAGTTCAAAAAAGACAACAGCGTCGACCTGCACAACGATCCGCTGGCATTGCAGCGGCTGAAGGACGCCGCGGAAAAAGCCAAGATCGAGTTGTCCACCAGCCAGCAAACCGAAATTAACCTGCCTTACATCACCGCGGATCAGTCGGGGCCAAAACACCTCGTGCTGAAGCTTACCCGCGCGAAGCTCGAATCCCTGGTGGAAGAACTGGTGGAGCGCACCATCGGCCCGTGCCGCATTGCCATGCAGGACGCTGGTATGAAATCGAGCGATATCGACGACGTGATCCTCGTCGGTGGGCAAACGCGGATGCCGCTGGTGCAGGAAAAAGTCAAAGACTTTTTCGGCAAGGAAGCGCGCAAGGACGTTAATGCGGACGAAGCGGTGGCTATCGGTGCCTGCATCCAGGCGGCTGTTCTCGCCGGGGATGTGACGGACGTTCTGCTGCTCGACGTGACGCCACTTTCGCTCGGTATCGAAACTCTGGGTGGGGTGATGAGTGCGCTCATCGAAAAGAACACCACCATCCCCACGAAAAAGCAGCAGGTGTTTTCAACGGCGGATGACAATCAGACGGCCGTGACCATTCACGTGATGCAGGGCGAACGCAAACAGGCGGGACAGAACAAATCCCTCGGAAGGTTCGATCTGCAGGACATTCCACCGGCACCGCGAGGTCTCCCCCAGATCGAGGTAAGCTTCGACATAGATGCCAATGGGATTCTCAACGTCTCGGCCAAGGACAAGGCGACCGGTAAAGAGCAGTCCATAGAGATCAAAGCATCAAGCGGATTGTCGGATGACGAGATCGACCAGATGGTACGTGATGCCGAAGCCCACTCCGAGGAAGATCAGAAATTCGAAGAGCTGGTGATGTTGCGCAACCAGGCGGACAGTCTCATCCACGGAGCCCGCAAGGCCGTTATCGATGCGGGAGACAAAGCCACGGATGAAGAGAAGGAGGCCATCGAGAGCGCAGCCGGCGCCCTGGAAGAAGCCCTGAAGAACGACGACAAGGCGGAAATCGAAGCGAAAACCAAGACGCTTTCGGAGGCAGCCGCCAGCCTTGCTCAGAAGATGTACGCGGAAGAAGCTCAGCAGGCTCAAGCAGGTGAGGCCGAGGAGTCGGAGTCGGATGGTGCCGATGGTGATACCGTGGATGCGGAATTCGAAGAGGTGGACGACGATAAGAGCGAAAAATAACAAGACCGTACGGGAGACTAACTGGATTTGGTACCGACGCGGAGCGTTTCGCCGTGGGTCACTCTGTTTCGTAGGTAGATAGAAAGTTACTGGTTGATAAATGGCAAAACGCGATTATTACGATGTGCTGGGCGTAGGGCGTGACGCTTCGGAAGCGGAGGTCAAGAAGGCCTATCGCCGGCTTGCCATGAAATATCATCCAGATCGGAATCCTGACGACGCAAATGCGGAAGACAAGTTCAAGCAGGCGGCCGAAGCTTACGAGGTGCTCACCAGCGAAGAGAAACGCCAGGCATATGACCGATTCGGACACGCCGGAGTAGATTCGAACGCGGGCATGGGGCGCGGTTTCGAGAGTACCAGCTTCGGTGACATCTTCAGCGACGTTTTCGGCGACATCTTCGGCGGCGCCACGAGCGGCCGTAGCCGTGCGTCTGTACATCGCGGGGCCGATCTACGTTATTCCCTCGATCTCAATCTCGAGCAGGCGGTGAGCGGGGAAACCGTCGAGATCAAGGTTCCGGTGCTTTCCGCCTGTGACGACTGTGGCGGCTCGGGAGCGAAGGCGGGCACCCGGCCGAGCGCCTGTCCCGACTGTCAGGGCACGGGTCAGATACGTGTCGCCCAGGGATTCTTCTCGTTGCAGCAAACCTGTCCGCGATGTCGCGGAGCAGGCAAGGTCATCAAAAATCCTTGCGGAAAATGCGGCGGCGCGGGGCGTGTGGAGAAGCGCAAAACATTGTCGGTGAAAATCCCCGCCGGCGTGGACGTCGGCGACCGCATCCGGCTGACGGGTGAAGGAGAAGCGGGCTTCAATGGCGGGCCTTCCCGTGATCTGTATGTTCAGATCGAGGTGCGCGAGCACGCGATTTTTCGTCGTGATGGCAAAAACCTCTACTGTGACGTGCCGATATCGTTTACCGATGCCGCCCTTGGAGGAGATCTGGAGGTACCGACCCTCGAGGGGCGCGTGAAACTCAAAATCCCTTCCGAAACCCAGACCGGAAAACTCTTTCGGCTGCGTGGTAAAGGCGTGACTCCCGTGCGCGGGGGTAGTGTGGGAGACCTCTTGTGTCGAGTATTGGTCGAGACGCCGGTCAAACTGTCCGACAAGCAAAAACAATTGCTCCGGGATTTCAAAACGAGTCTCGCCGAGGGCGGCAGTAAACACTCGCCCCAGGAAAGCTCCTGGTTCAAAGGGGTGAAAGACTTTTTCGATAACTTGAGATAAGCGTGCGCGCACGCCGGCCGGGTTTGGAAGACGAAAGGGGAAACCATGACGCGTATCGCGGTGACCGGCGCCGCCGGCCGGATGGGCAGGACGTTGATTCAAAATGTTCATGAAACAGCGGGTTTAACCCTGGCCGCGGCGTTCGAGCGCGCCGACTCGAGCCTGATCGGTGTTGATGTTGGCGAACTTTCCGGGATAGGAAACATCGATCTGCGACTATCTTCGGACATATCAGCAGAGCTCGACAACTTCGACACCCTGATTGATTTCAGCGTTCCTGATGCGACGTTGGCCGCTGTGGCCATCTGCGCCGAGGCTGGCAAGCGTCTCGTGATCGGCACAACGGGTTTCGACGACACCGGATTGGCGTCCATTCGCGCGGCGGCGGCGAAGACGCCTGTGCTGATGGCGCCCAACATGAGCGTAGGGGTCAATCTGTGTTTCAAGCTGATCGAACTCGCCGCCCGGGTGCTCGGTGACGAGGTGGATGTCGAAATCACCGAAGCTCACCATCGTCACAAGATCGACGCTCCCTCCGGAACTGCCCTCGAGATGGGTGAGATACTCAGCCGGGTACTCGATCGCGATCTTGCGAAGGTGGCGGTGTTCGGCCGCAAGGGAACCGTCGGGGAACGGGACCGCAGTACCATCGGCTTCTCGAGCCTTCGCGGGGGAGACATCGTGGGAGACCATACCGTGTTGTTTGCCGGCAGTGGAGAGCGGTTGGAGATTACCCATCGTGCGAGCAGCCGTTCGAACTTCGCCCAGGGGGCGATACGCGCGGCGAGATTTCTGGAAAATCATGCCAACGGCCTCTTCGATATGCAGGATGTGCTGGGCTTCAATGCCCCAGTTGGGTAAACTACGTCACCGAAAATTTGGCGAGATCGACGGCCCCTCTCAGCCGCTGAAGGCGAGGTAGCTAATCGACCTCGCCTTTTTGTAAGCGCCCGCGAAGGGTGTCTCAAATAACCTGGGAAGTGTGTTGATACCGGCGTTGCTCGCCCTCGAAGACGGTAGTTTGTTCCGCGGTCAATCCGTTGGGGTAACCGGAATGTCGGTGGGAGAAGTCGTTTTTAATACCGCGATGAGCGGATACCAGGAAATACTCACAGATCCCTCCTACGCCCGCCAGATCATCACGTTCACCTACCCGCAGATCGGCAATACCGGAGTAAATCCGGAGGACGTCGAATCCGCAAAAATCTGGGCCAGCGGTCTGGTCGTTCGCCAACTCCCCCGGCAGGCAAGTAGCTGGCGCATGCGAATGAGTTTGCGCGAATACCTCGAGCAACAGGGTGTGGTGGCGATTGCGGATGTTGATACCCGACGGCTGACCAGGCTGATACGGAGTAAAGGAGCGCTCTCGGGATGTGTTGCCGCCGGAGAAGACATTACCGAGGCGGCGACCCTTGCGGCCGCACGGGACTTTCCCGGGTTGATGGGGATGGATCTGGCCAGAGAAGTAACCTGTGCCGAACCCTTCGGATGGGATGAGAGCGCGTGGAACCTGAGCACGGGTTACGGTTCGAGAAACTCGGAACAATTTCATGTTGTTGCCTATGACTTCGGTGTGAAGCGCAACATTCTGAGGTTGCTGGCGGAACGCGGGTGCCGGTTGACCGTGGTTCCGGCAATGACCACGGCGGCCGAGGTGTTGGCGCTGTCACCGGATGGGGTGTTCCTTTCCAATGGTCCCGGAGACCCGGAGCCCTGTGACTACGCGATCGACGCCATCGGCGGGCTGTTGGAACAGAACCTGCCGATTTTCGGTATTTGTCTCGGCCACCAGTTGTTGTGTCTTGCCAGCGGTGCTCGCACGGTGAAAATGCGCCACGGTCATCATGGGGCGAACCACCCGGTGAAAGACCTGCGTTCCGAGCGTGTCATCATCACGAGCCAGAACCACGGTTTTGCCGTGGATGCCGAGAGCCTGCCCGCCTGTGTCGAGGTAACCCACGTATCGCTGTTCGACGGCACCCTGCAGGGTATTCGCCGCTCCGATAAACCGGCATTCGGTTTTCAGGGACATCCGGAAGCGAGTCCCGGACCCCAGGATTGCGCCTACCTATTTGATGAGTTCATTAACCTGATGGAGATGCGGGTTGCCTAAACGGAGCGACATCCAGTCTGTTCTGGTGCTGGGTGCGGGACCCATCGTCATCGGCCAGGCTTGTGAATTCGATT
>JAPUJX010000472.1 GCA_027295975.1 Gammaproteobacteria bacterium | reverse complement strand
TCGTCTATTATCAGCGCGTTACGACCCTCCACCTCGCCGATGAGGGCAACCGCCTTAGGTTGTTCCGAGTCGTCATGGCGACGTTTGTCGATGATGGCCAGAGGCAGCTTCAAACGATTTGCATACTCGCCGAGATCTTTGGCTTCACCAACATCACTCGCTACCAGCACCGTGTCGGTCATGTCGGTGGTTGCCCGGAGATGATCGCAAACCAACGGCGTTGCGTTCAGTTGATCCACGGGAATTCTAAAAAATCCCTGCACCTGGGGCGAATGCAGATTCAGGGTCAGTACCCGATCCGCCCCGGCCGTTTCGAGCAGGTCCGCCATGAGCCTCGCGGTAATGGAAATGCGGGGGCGGTCTTTCTTGTCGGAACGCGTGTAGGGGAAGTAAGGCAGCACGGCCGTGATGCGCCGGGCCGAAGCATGTTTCAGCGCATCGATGATTATCAGCAATTCCATGATGCCGTCCGAAACCGGCGGGCAGGATGTTTGAATGACAAACACATCCGATTCGCGGACGTTTTCGGTGCACTGAAACAGGATGTTTTCGTTGCCGAACCTGACAATCTCGCTTTCGGTGAGCGGCAAACTCAGCCGTTCGCCAATCTCGGCGGCAAGATCCGGATGCGATGTGCCGGAAATGAGTTTGATGTCGTTCGGCATATGAGTCACCTACCCGAGAAGGGCACACCCGTATTATAGGAAGTTGGCCATTTCAATGATACGCGGCCACCTGTCATTGAAATCAAATTGCCATCTCAATGCGGCAACGCGGATTTGAATTCAGCGCCAGCCGACCCAGCCTGGTCCCCGCACCACCCGACCCGGCAAAGCGCCGGTATGTTCGCCGTCGCGCAGCACCTGTTCGCCGTTGACCAGCACGTGCACCATCCCCGTGGCGTACCGATGCGGATCGTCGTAGGTTGCATGATCCCGTACGGTCGCCGGATCGAAGATGACCACATCGCCATAAAAACCCGGTGCCAACTCACCCCGGTCCCTGAGTTTCAGATTGGATGCCGGAAGCTTCGTGAGCTTGTATATCGCAGCAGCCAATGGAAGTACCTTCTCGTCACGCACATAGCGGCCGAGTACGCGAACGAAGTTGCCATACGCGCGAGGGTGTGTGCTCTGCTCGAGAAACACGCCCTCCGTTGCCATTGAAGCCGCATCCGAACCGAAGCTGACCCAGGGGAGCGCCACCTGCCGGCGTACGTTTTCTTCCGACATCAGGAAGTACACGACCTGCACCCGGCTACCATCTTCAACCACCAGATCCATTGCGGTTTCAATCGCCGACGTACCCCTCTGGGCAGCCACTTCCGCCAACGTTTGACCGATGTAGCTGCGCAGGCTTTCGCTGCGAAAGCCAACCAACAACATCTTGTCGGGTCCCGCGGCGCTCATGAGGTTCTCCCATTCATCGGTGGGGCTCGCCATCTCCCGAGCGACCTGGCGGCGAATATCCGGGTCCTGGAGGCGGTTTACCCACGCTTCGTAACCGCCTTCCTGCACCCAGGGCGGCATGGCTGCGTCCAACCCCGTGGATCCGGCCGTGTACGTGTACATGTCAGCGGTGATGGCCAGTCCTTCCGCTCGCGCTTGCTCCACCTTGGCAACCACGTCGCCGTATTTCGGCCAGTTGTTTTTGCCACTCATTTTCAGATGGTATATCTCCGCGGCAACTCCGCCTTCGCGCGCGATCCGAATCAACTCGTCGATGGATTGCAACAAACGATTTCCTTCACTGCGCATATGGGATATGTACATGCCTCCGTACTCTCCGACGACCCCGGCCAGGGCAATGAGTTCCTCGGTTTCGGCATAAAACGCGGGGGCGTAGATAAGTGACGAGCCAAGGCCCAACGCGCCCTCCTGCATGGCCTGATGGGTGAGTTTCCGCATGGCTGAAAGTTCGGATACCGTAGGTGGACGATCCGCAAAACCAATCTCGTGAACCCGCAACGTCGTAGCCCCGACAAACGAGGCCACGTTCGGGGAAATTCCCTTGTTTTCCAGAAACTCGAGGTACTCGCCCAGCGTCGTCCAGGTAACATCGAATTTTATCCCCACCTGCCGGGCTTGCATGGCCGCTTTCATCGCGTCGTTCAGCGGACCGAACGATTGACCCTCGCCAAACACCTCCAGGGTGACCCCCTGGCGGATATCACCCTGACTTCGCCCATCCTGGATCAACGACGCAGGCGCCCAGCTCAACATGTTGATGAAACCGGGAGCCACCGCCAGACCGCTCGCATCGATGTGGAGCACCGCGGCATGATTCTCAATGTTGCCGACCGCAACGATACGCTCGTTCCGTATTGCCACGTCCGCAACATACGGTTCACCGCCACCGCCGTCGTATACCGTGCCAGAAGTGATCAGAACGTCAAAAGGTTCCGCAGGTGGTTCGGGCAACCCCGCACAAGACGCCAACAACACAAACAGCGACGCCACCCAGGCATGTCGAAACGACATTTATTTCTCCCGTCTTTTGCAGGCTTGTTCAGCCAGATTGCGGCGCCTGAGAATTCGGGGGAGGCACGCGGGTGCTCCACCAGATGATCCCGATGAGCACCAGCTGAAAAACCAGCCGCAACAACAGCATGTTCTCGTCAATATCAAAAAGCTCAGGGTTGAGCCACATGTGAACGTTTGCCGGGGTAACGGCGATAGTGAGCGCGATGAGCAGATAACCGGCCCATTTCCTGAAAAACGGGATGAGCACGCCGATGGCGAACAATACTTCGAATACGCCACTGAAAAACACCAGGGGTTTGTACAGGAAGTAGGGAATATATGGCGGCATGATCCGGACGAAAAATTCGGTATTCAAAAAGTGACCTATGCCACCCAACATGAACCAGGCGAACACCACGAACAGCCCGGCGTATCTGAGAAACCGCATCCACACACTCTTAATCTTCAGCGGAAAATCATACGCTGGGGCCGTCCCCGCCATCGGGCACCCAACTTCCGTGGAAGCCAAAAGGCACCCGGGCAGGTAACAGCACCCGGGCGAGTGGCGGCGCCGATAAATCCCTCGCGTCCAGTATCAGCAGTTCGCTGGCATCTCTGCCCGGTAGCGACGTTTTCCCATGCTTCAGGGCCAGCCAGAAGATTTGAGAACGGATAAACGAGACTCGTCGTCACCGCACCCAGGGTCGTATTCAGAAAACTGCGTCGCTTCATGCCGGTTCCCCCGCAATGTACCGACACAATACCTGTAACCATACGCGGCTAAAAGCGAGTTGCGGCCTTGGTTTCATCAACGGATCCGCGAACCGAGTATGAGCGAACCCTGGTAGCGCTCAGCCTCCGCTGGAAACTCTGACCTCCCGGTGCCGAACCGAGTCCTGGCAAGACCATCCGCTTTTTCGTCAACGACTCCTGCTGTACAGTTGGCCGCCCTGCGTCCAGAAATTGCCAAGAGTCAGGGCTTGAGGATTCGAGAAACCAAATAGGAGCGACAACGTGATTTACGACAACATTCTGCAGACCATTGGCGACACTCCAATCGTCAAGTTGAACCGCATGGGCCCTGACCACGTTGTTCTCTACGTCAAGATCGAAGCTTTCAACCCCCTTGGCTCGGTCAAGGACCGCCTGGCTTATGCGATCATCAAAGACGCCACCGACTCAGGCGCGCTGAAGCCGGGTCAGACCGTCGTTGAGGCGACCTCGGGGAACACCGGGATCGCGCTCGCCATGGTCTGTGCGGCTACCGGACATCCCTTTGTCGCCACCATGGTGGAAACGTTTTCCATCGAACGGCGCAAGATCATGCGCGCCCTCGGCGCCAAGGTAATCCTTACTCCAGCGGCGGAACGCGGCACCGGCATGGTCACACGGGCCGAGGATCTCGCGGAGCAACACGGCTGGTTTCTTGCGCAACAGTTTGATAACCCGGCAAATCCAGACTACCACCGCAACACCACCGGTCCCGAGATCATGCGCGATTTCGCGGGAGATCGACTCGACTACTGGGTAACCGGCTGGGGCACGGGAGGCACGCTCACCGGAGCCGGAGAAGCACTGAAACTCGGTCGCCCCAAAATCAAAATCATTGTCGCCGAACCAGAGCAGGCGTCGATGCTGGCTGGCAACGACTGGCAGCCACATATGATTCAGGGCTGGACTCCGGATTTCATCCCCACGGTCCTGAACGCCGAGATCGCCGACAAGATCGTTACCGTCAACCAGGATGTAGCCAAAGATACCGCCCTGGCGCTGGCCCGAAAGGAAGGGATCTTCGTCGGGGTATCGTCGGGTGCGACCGTGGCGGCGGCGCTGGAGGTGGCAAAGGACGCGGACTCGGGAAGCGTGATCCTGTCCATGTTGCCCGATACCGGTGAGAGGTACCTCTCGACGTTCATGTTTGCGGACATCAACGAAGGTGACGACGACGATTGGTTGGCAACTCAATAAAAGTGATCGCTTCTTGCAACCCGCGGCACAACTCACCCTCGGCAAATATCTCACGCGGAGGTACCTGACGATCCTGCAGACGTGAACACACCATAACCGGAAACTAACCTGGTATTACTCCCGTTCAAGGAGCAACCGTGACCCAGGTAGACCGGCTTGTACTCTCAACGCTCACGCTCTCAGCGCTCACGCTCTCAGCGCTCACGCTGTTCGGCTGGAGTTCCGCCGATGGGGCTGTTTACCGATGTGGCCACAAACCCGGTGTCGTACTCTTTTCCCAGTTCCCGTGTACCGACGCCGAGTTGGTATCCGAACATCCCGTCAGCGTCATCGTCATGCCGGCGCTCGACGAGTCGCAACGCCTCATGTTGAGTCATATCGAGCGAAACTCTTCGTCACTCGAGCGCGCGAGGCAAAAACGAGCGAAACAGCGACATCGACAGCGGGAAAAACACCGAACAAACAGATCCGCTTTATGTGGGCAGGCGTTGCGCGGCATCGCCGACATCCGCGCGGTCAAACGGGCCGGTTATTCTCTGTCTGAATCAGCCGCGCTCGATAAGCGCGAGGCCGGGCTGCGGCAACAGCAAGCGCAGAACTGCTGAAATGCGCGGTGGGATCGACCAGACCCATCTAGCCTGAGCGCCGCCCCAGGGTGCCTGCCACACCATCGAGTTACAATATGCGTTTCTCCACCCGCGCGAGACCATGCGAATGGCAGATCTCAGCATCGAATCCATCTTCAGTCCGGAGATCATTGCCGACCCGTACCCCATGTATCGTCAACTGCGCGAGGGGAGCCCCGTGCTGGAATTGCCCGACGCCAACATGATCATCCTCAGTCGCTACGACGATGTGCAGGCAGCGCTGAGAAACAAAAAACTCGGCCATGGCACCGACCCGCGGATGAGCAAAGAAGAAGTCGACGAGATGATGAGCAATCCGGCCATTGCAAACCTGCGCCGAACCATGCTGCTGCAGAATCCTCCCGATCACACACGCCTGCGCGGACTGGTGGTCAAAGCCTTCGATGCCCGGCGCGTTGAAGCCATGCGAGTGCGAATTCGGGCAATCGCCGACGAGCTCGTAGACGGCTTCATCGAAGAGGGTAACGGCGACCTGGTCCGCCTGTTCATTCATCCCTTGCCGGTGATCGTGATCTGCGACCTGCTGGGGGTACCGAAAACGGACAGGGCGGAATTCGTACAGGGCACGCGCATTTCAGGTCGATTGATCGATCCACGACCCATGACGGCCGAGGAACTCGCGGATGCCAACAGCAGCACCGAAGACAGTAAAGCCTATTTCTCAAATCTGTGTGATCTTCGCCGCGCCGATCCAGAAGACGACCTGATCACCGCGCTGGTCGAGAGCGAAACCGAACACGGCAAGCTCACCCTGGACGAATTGACCAGCAACATCGCGCTGCTATTCGCCGCCGGTCACGAAACCACGGTCAACCTCATGGGCAACGCGCTGCTCGCCCTGTACCGTCAGCGCGATCAGCTCGACCGGTTACGGGGCGATCTCTCGCTCATGCCCAATGCCGTGGAGGAGTTCTTGCGCTTCGACAGCTCCGTACAGCTTTCCGCACGCGATGCCCTGGAAAACACCGAGGTGGCGGGAATCGAAGTACCACCCGGGCGCACCATCCTCACGTTGCTGGCGGCGGCCAATCGCGACCCGGCGGTTTACGCCGATCCCGACAAACTGGATATCGGCCGGAAGAACATCAAGCTGCTTTCTTTCGGGGGTGGCATTCATCACTGCCTCGGGGCCCAACTCGCTCGCATCGAGGCCATCGAGGCGCTAACAGTATTATTGAGCCGCCTGCCGGATCTGGAACTGGACAACATCGAAACCCCGGAATGGAAACAGACGATTACCCTGAGAGGGGTGAAGTCACTGCCCGTTCACTGGTAACACATCCTACTCATAACGCAGGGCGAAGATCGGGTTGGTGCGCGCCACCTTGAACGCGTGGGTGGCGACGGTACCCCAGGCGAGCGCAACGGTCACCAGCAAGGTAAGCGTGATTGCCGCCAGGAACCACGGCAATAGCGGTATCTGGTAATTGAACTCGTTCAACCATTCTCTGACAACGTACCAGCAAAACGGCCAGGTGATGATGTTGGCGATCAATACCTGGCTGGAGAATTGCCGCAGCAGCAGCACGACAATCTCCTTTGAGGATGCGCCCATGACCTTGCGAATCCCTATTTCCTTGGTTCGCCGCGAAATGGTGAAGGAAGCAAGACCAAACAACCCCATGCACGCGATGAGCACGGCAAGACCCGAAAACAAACCGAGCAACGTACTCTGGATCTCCTCCTCCCGGTATTGGGCGGCGATGTTTTCCCGCAGGTGCTGGATTCTGGTTTGCGCCCTCGGCAACAAGGTGCCGAGTTTTTCTTCGATTGATTCCCGAACTTCCTGGAACCGACTCGTTTGATAGGAAACCAGCAGGTTTCTGACCTCCGCGGGAATATACATGTATATCTCACCGTCCAGTTCACTTCGGGGTGACCCGAAGTGAACATTTGGAACCACCCCGACGATCGTGTTGACTATCTGGTTTTCCCGGCCGCGATAATAAATCTGACCGATGGCTTCCGAGGGCGAAGAAAAGCCTAACGTTTTCAGGGCCATCTCGTTGACCAC
>JAPUJX010000471.1 GCA_027295975.1 Gammaproteobacteria bacterium | reverse complement strand
CTTTTCATCGAGTTCCCCCTCCAGACGAATTGCCCGGCTGAGCACGTCCACCCGTGTTGGTTTGTCCTCGCAATTCGCACAATCCGCGGCATGTTCACGGGTGTGTTGCAGTTTTACCTGCACGTCTTTCAGCGGCCACTGTTTGCGATTGGCGTACA
This sequence comes from Gammaproteobacteria bacterium, assembly GCA_027295975.1. Classification (GTDB taxonomy): domain Bacteria; phylum Pseudomonadota; class Gammaproteobacteria; order Pseudomonadales; family Azotimanducaceae; genus SMWK01. Next base: position 3,935 of record JAPUJX010000471.1, on the reverse strand, counting down.
TGCGGATGGTCATGGATGTGCAGGTGCCGAGTGCCGCGAGGAGGTGTTCGTAAGGGTCCGGACCCAGGTTGTCGCCACCCACGGTTTTGGGCTCGTCCGCCAACCAGGCATGATCGTCCGATGCGACTTCACGCAGGAACTTCCGGTTGCCTTCTCCGACCAGTATTTCGCCGCCGGATATTGCGGTTCTGTCGCCTGTTCCGGGCTCGAAAATGTGTCGACCCACCCAGGTAGCGATGGTGTCGGCCACGTACTGTGCATCCTCGAGCCTGCTGACGAGGTGGTCCGCGCCGTCGAGGGAAATGAAACTTTTAGGGTGTTTGGCAGCCGAGAAGATCTCGCTGGCCTGGGAAATATCGACCGTGGTATCAAATGGAGCATGGAAAACGAGTAGCGCCTTTCGCAACGCACCGAGCCGCTCGGTTAATGGATGGGCGCGCATATCCTCCAGGAACTCGCGCTTGATGAGGAAATCGCGCCCGGCCAGGGAAACGACCGCTTCACCTTCGGTTTCGATTGTTTCGACCTGTGCGGAGAACTGCTTGATTACGTGTTCCGGGGTTGCGGGTGAGCCAATGGTGACAACCGCCAGGGATTCGGGAATCTCCGGCGCCGCCGCCAATACCGCGGTACCGCCCAGGCTGTGGCCTATGAGCAACTGCGGCGCGGAATATTCGCTGCGCAGATAATCCGCCGCGGCAATCAGGTCTTGAACGTTTGCATGGAAATTGCTGTTGGCAAAATCGCCTTCGGAACCGCCCAACCCGGTAAAGTCGAATCGCAACACGGCAATACCGTTCGCCGCGAGGCGACGGGAAATTCGCGTTGCCGCGGCGATGTCCTTCCCGCAGGTAAAACAATGGGCAAAAAGCGCAAATGCGCGCGGTGGCCGGTCGGGTAGTTCCAGGGCGGCGGCAAGCCGATCACCCGACCGGTTGGAAAAAGAGATACGTTGGCGCGTGGGCATGATGATACCTTCGGTGGGTTCTCGATCCCGGGTTGTTGCTGGCTTGGGTGTCGAATCGCGGGCCCCGTAATCAATCGATGCGACCGATTATCAGAGGATCCAGCTTGTGTGGGGCAATCAAGACTCGAGAGCGCACCCGATGTCATGAGCCTGTGTCGCTGCTCGAGGTGGGGAACAATCACGGGAGCAATTCAAAGTGCGGGAGTCTCGTACCGCGTGTGATGAAACGACAGCCGGCTCTCAGTCGCCCTTCACGAGACCCACGATATTTCCCGCGGGATCTCGAAACTGGGCGAACGTCACCATATCCGGAATTTCCGTAACGTCCTGGACCAACTCCGCTCCTGCCGCAACCACCTTCTCCAGATACTGTGCCGGATCATCGACTTCTATGTAAATCGCTGCCAGCGGCTGCTCCGACTGGCCGATTCCGCCGTTAATTCCACCCCCGCCAGTATCGACCAGACCGTAACTCATGGGATTGTCTGCGTTTATCGTCCATCCGAACATCTCAGCGTAGAACCTCTGTAGCTGCTCTCCATCCGGACCAAGTATTTCAAAATGCACAACTGGATTTGGCATGTCGATTCCTCCCTGTTGCCTCGATCCAAGTTACGCCGAGTATTCGCGTTCAGCAACCGCCATTGCTGTTGGGATCATCGGTAACACAGACAAAGGGTGGGTCGGGGCACTCCCACCCAGCCGTACGTCTTCGAACGGGTGTCGGAAAACTTTACGGGTTTTCGGCGCTTTTTGAGGAAAACTGTCGAAAAACTTTACACCTGGTATTTCGGCTGTCTTGAAGGCCCCATTTCCAGGAGGTTCCGTTATGGGTATGAATCTTGCTGCCATTTTCCGTATTAGCGAAGACCAGGTATACCAGAGCGTAGTTCGACAGTTACGCCAGGCGAGGGAACGAAATGTTGGTGCGTTCGAGAAGGCGGTTCATGGGTGCGTGTGCGGCGGGTCTTGCGGCGTTGGGATTGACGCCGGTGAGGGTTAGTGCGGCCGACCCGATTGGATCGCGGGCGTTTGCCGCCATGGTGGGCGACTATTTTTATCTGGCCAGCTATTCGAACCGGGAGCAGGGTAAGGTGAAGCTGTTTTCCGTCGAGGAGATCGGCGTTGCGCGCGAGTTGGATCAGTTTCACTTGCGCTTCAAAAGGAGTCGGCGCGGCGCGCGGCTTTCCGAAGGTCTTTTTGCGGTAACCAATTGGGGTGGACATCCCTATTTCGATATACATCTGCAACCTTTTGGCGTGGATCGTAATAACCGGGAGATGTACATCGCGAGTTTTGCTCAGATTCGCCAGGGTCTGCCGGGAAGTATGTAGTTGGAGGAAGGGAAGATGATGGGTATGAAAACGTTAATGCGCATGATCGGCACGCTGGGATTTGCCCTCGCCCTGGTGTCACCGGCAACGGCGGTGGTCATGAGCGTCACGTACGTGGGCAGCTGGGATTCGGTCAGTTCTGGCAACCCCCCCGGGTTAGGCGGTGCGGGCGTCTCCGTGGGCCAGAAGTATGTCCTCCGTATCGCCTGGGACGATATATCCACAACGACCGACGGGGTCGACGTACTGGACGCGTTTTTCAATCCTTCCGGGAACACGATGCGAACCATCAACCTGACGGATACAGGGAATTCCCTGGACATCTTTGTACCCATGGAGGGATTGGACGCGGGAACACCGTTTATCTACTCCCAGGACGAAACCGATCATTTTCCTGCTTTCGTCCCCACCCCGACATTGAATTTCATCGACGGCGCGAGCATCAGCCTCGGATCAAACATCATCGGCCTGGAATTTGAAGGTGACTTCGTCACGGGAGGAAACTTCAACGTCATCGAGCTGTTTAATACCGCTCCGACCGGCGGTAGCATCAACATGGTCAGCCAGGTCCTCAATTGCGGGAATGTAGATTGCACCAGCTCTGCGCCCGCCTCAAACGACACGAACGGACTCGCGATCGCCGTTGATCTGGTGGTCGATGCAGGTTCAGATCTGGTTTACAGCGCAGCGGATCTCACGCGCACTACGTCTTCATCGATATCGCAGAGCAACGATCTGGGTGCGGCCCGTGCCGACAGTGAAGACTTCATCGACGCCGCATGGTCGCAAACGGGTACCGTTGCGGGGAACGACGTCACCGTTGCCATCGAAAATTCCGGGCTCGCCAGCACCGTGGATTCGGCGGGTTGGACCGTGACGATGACCGAACAGATGACCCTCGAAAGCGATTCCGACTCGCTCATAGTCAGTTACATGAATGACTTGCCCACGGCAAGTGCTACCGCCACGGCGACTGCCGCGGGCACCGACTTCACGTTCGCGTTCGACGACATGGATCTGCTGGTCAACGCTTTTATTGGCGGGTTTGAAATACTCACGGTCTCGGCGCTGGTCGACGGGCTCATTGACGGTACCGCGTTTTTCGGCGGTTTGATCACCACCGGCCTGCAGTCGAACACCCATGCGATGCTCGAGGGGGCTTTCGGCCTTGGGCTGCATACCGTGTCGTTCCTGGTGACCGACTTAGTCGGTGCCTCGGTAACCGCGGCAGCGGGTTTTGAAGTGCTCGAGACGGTCGTGGTGCCGGTGCCGGAACCGGATGGCCTCGCCCTGATGATGTTGGGGTTGTTTGGTTTGGTTATCGCCAGACGGCGATCACCGTCTACAGATCGGTGACAAGCACAACCGACTAAGGATTGATATGTCAGAGCCCTTCCTTGCCGAAATCAAAATCATGGGTTTCAACTTCGCACCCCGTAATTTTGCCATGTGCGACGGGCAAATCCTGCCCATCAATCAGAATCAATCGTTGTTCTCGCTGCTGGGAACAACTTATGGGGGTGATGGCAGAACGAGTTTTGCCTTACCCGATTTACGCGGACGTTCCCCCAGGCATGTAGGGGACGGGAGTCTCGGTGTCCAAGCCGGTGAGGAGGCTCATCAACTCGCCACCA